>JANPKC010000159.1:0-15410 GCA_031425855.1 Actinomycetes bacterium
TGGACTTCAAGGTCGCCGGCACCCGGGAGGGCATCACCGCGCTCCAGATGGACATCAAGATCACCGGCGTGACGCAGGAGATCATGCGGAACGCGCTCGAGCAGGCGAAGCGGGCCCGGAACTCGATCCTCGACAGCATGCTCGAGGCGATCCCGGAGTCCCGTGAGTCGCTCGCCGAGCACGCGCCGCGGATCTCGTCGGTCCAGATCAACCCGGACTTCATCGGGATGGTGATCGGCAAGGGCGGCGAGACGATCCGCTCGCTCGAGTCGGAGTACGACGTCCAGATCGACATCGAGGAGGACGGCACGATCCTCGTCTACGCGACCGAGGGCACCAAGGCAGACGCGGCGATCGGCGCGATCGCCTCGCTGACCAAGGAGGCCGAGGTGGGGGACACCTTCACCGGCAAGGTCGTCAAGACGACGCAGTTCGGCGCCTTCGTCGAGCTGAAGAAGGGAACCGACGGCCTGCTCCACGTCTCGAACGTGGGCCCCGGCCGGGTCGCGCACATCGAGGACGTGATGGCGCGCGGCGACGTCGTCGACGTGATCGTGCAGGAGGTCGACAAGGCCCGCGGCCGGATCGGCCTCAAGCTCGTGAACAAGCACGAGGACGGCAAGATGGTCTCTCCGGAGGAGCTGATCGAGCGGGCCAAGTCGGCCCCGCCGCGGCCTCCCGAGGAGGACCGCCCGCGCCGCGACGGCGATCGCGGCCGCGGTGGCCGCGACCGCGGCCCGCGCCGCGACTGACGAACGACCGAGGGGGGCGGCGCGAGCCGCCCCCCTCGCTTTCTCTCTAGGATCGAGGCACATGGAGCCGTACGACCTCTCGACCCTGCCGACCGGCGAGCGCGTGATCACCGAGCACGTCCCGAACGTGCGCTCGGTCTCGTTCGGCTTCTGGATCGGCACCGGCTCGCGCGACGAGACGGATGCGCGCGCGGGTGTCTCCCACTTCATCGAGCACCTGCTCTTCAAGGGCACGAGCACCCACTCGGCCCAGGAGATAGCCGAGATCTTCGACGGCCTCGGCGGCGAGCTGAACGCGGCGACGTCGCGCGAGACGACGCTCGTGTACGCGCGCGTCCCCGACGACCGGCTCGAGCCGGCGCTCGACGTGATGGCCGGGATGGTCTACGACCCCGCCTTCGTCGAGATCGACTCGGAGCGGGACGTCGTGCTCGAGGAGATCGCGATGGTCGACGACAACCCGCAGGACCTCGTCCACGACGTCGTCGCGGAAGCCGTCTTCGGCGGTCATCCGATCGGCCGTCCCGTGATCGGGCGGGCCGAGGTGATCTCGAGCGTCAGCAAGCGGGCCCTGACCGCGTACCACCGCGCGGCGTACGCGGCCGACAACATCGTCGTGGCGGCCGCCGGGAACGTCACCCACGACCGGGTCGTCGACCTCCTCAGTGCGCGCCTGCCGGCGACCCACGCGAACGGGCGGCGCGCCCGCAAGCCGGTCGGGCGCGTGCCCGCGCCCGGCTACCGCTTTCAGCGGAAGGCGACCGAGCAGTACCACGTCTGCCTCGGCGCGCCGGGGATCTCGCGGCGGGACGAGCGGCGCTTCGCCGCCTCGCTGCTCGACTCGATCCTCGGCGGTTCGGCCTCGTCCCGGCTCTTCCAGGAGATCCGCGAGAAGCGCGGCATGGCCTACTCGGTCTACAGCTTCGCCTCCCAGTACTCCGACTCCGGCCAGGTGGGCCTCTATGTCGGCACCCGGGAGGAGAACCTCGTCGAGTGCTTCGAGATCGTCGCCCGCGAGCTCGCGGACGTCTCGGCCGGGAACGTCCGGCCGGGCGAGCTCGAGCGCGCGAAGGAGAACCTGAAGGGCAGGATGCTGCTCTCGCTGGAGTCGACGTCGAACCGGATGAGCCGGCTGGGGAAGTCGCTGATCACGGACACCGATCTGCTCTCGCTCGACCTGCTCGTCGCCCGCGTCGAGGCCGTCACCGCCGAGGACGTCGCCGGCCTGGCGGGAGAGCTGCTGCGGCTCGATCGGCTCTCGGCCGCCGGGATCGGGCCGTCGGAGGCGCGGTTCCGGGCGGCGGTCGGCCGCGTCAATCCCGGGCTCCTGGAGCGCGCCGCCGCATGAAGATCCTCGTCTTCGGCAGGCGCGGCAAGGTCGGCTCCGTGCTCGGCCCCGCACTCGAGGCCGCCGGGCACGAGCTCGTCGAGTCGACCCGGGAGGCGGACGTGGCCGTCGACTTCACAAGGCCGGAAGCGGTCGAGGACAACGTCCGCGTCGCGCTCGAGGACGGCGCCCCGGTGGTGATCGGGACGACCGGCTTCGACCAGGAGCGGGTCGCCGCGCTCGCGCGCGTGCACGAGCTGCCGGTCTTCTACGCGCCCAACTTCGCGCTCGGGGCCGTGCTGATGATGCGCTTCGCGGCCGAGGCGGGGAAGCTGATGCCGCACGTCGAGATCGTCGAGCTCCATCACGACCAGAAGCTCGACGCGCCCTCCGGGACCGCGAAGGCGACGGCGGCGTTGCTGCCGGAGGGGACGCCGATCCACTCGGTGCGCCTGCCCGGCCTCGTGGCGCACCAGGAGGTGATCTTCGGCGGGCCCGGCGAGACGCTGACGATCCGGCACGACACGACCTCGCGCGACGCGTTCGTGCCCGGCGTCCTGCTCGCGCTCGACCGGGTGCGGTCGCTGCCGCCGGGGCTGACTGTCGGCCTCGACGCGCTGCTGTAGCGCGGCCCGCACCGGCGCGTTCCGACACGGCCTACCGCCGCCGCAGGGGTGGCCGACCGTCGAACAGCGCGATCGGCGCGGACCGCAGGAAGGACTGTTCCGCGCCTGCGTCCTTCTGTCAAGTCCTATCCGGCTGCGACGACGTCGAGCGAGCTGGCGGCGGCGAGCGGCGTGCCGACAGGGCACGTGGCGGTCGCCGAGGCGATCGTGCACGGCGTCCACGGCTCGCCGGGAGCCAGCCGCGCCTTCACGGTCGCCGCGCCGGGCGGCGAGAGCGTGAACGAGACCGCGTCGACGGTGTCCCCGTCCAGGGCGTACGAGATCGCGGAGACGGCGTAGCCGCTGACCGTGCCTGCGCCCGAGCCGGCGGCGGCCGGCGCGACCGTGTTCGACGCCGTCAGCGCGGGGCTTGCGAGCAGGCCGACCAGGACGAGGAGAAGCGCGAGCCGCATGCGCCCGTAGTCGGCCGGTCCGGTCGCCGATGTAGGATCGGAACGTGCTCGGCGAGGTCCTGACCGCGATGGTGACGCCGTTCAAGCGGGACGGCTCCGTCGACCTGGACAGCTTCCGGGCCCTGGCACGGCACCTCGTCGACAACGGCTCGGACGGGCTCGTCGTCACAGGCACGACGGGGGAGAGCCCGACGCTCTCCGACGACGAGCGCTTCCAGCTCTACGAGGCCGCGCTCGAGGAGGTCGGCGACCGTGCGACCGTCGTCGCCGGCACCGGCACCTACGACACGCGCCACTCGATTCACCTGACCGAGCGGGCGCACGAGCTCGGGGTCGACGCGTTCCTGGTCGTGACGCCGTACTACTCGAAGCCGCCGCAGCGGGGCATCGTCGCCCACTTCGAGGCGGTCGCCGCCGCGACCGACAAGCCGGTCGTCGTCTACAACATCCCGGGCCGCGTCGCGATCAACATCGAGCCGGAGACGATCTCGCGGCTGGCGGAGATCGAGAACGTGCGCGCGGTGAAGCAGGCCAATGACGATCTCGCGCAGGCGAAGCACATCGTCGAGACGGGCCTCGACCTCTACGCCGGCGACGACGACCTGATCGTGCCCTTCCTCGGGCTCGGCGGCGTCGGCGGCGTCTGCGTCCACACGCACGTCGTCGGGCCGCAGGTGAAAGAGATGGTCAGGCTCTGGAACGCCGGCGACCACGAGGCCGCCCGCGCGCTCGACCGCGAGCTCGTGCCGTCGATCGAGCTTCTCCGCGTCGTCGGGAACCCGATCGCGATCAAGGCGGCGCTGAACCTGCTCGGGCACGAGGTCGGCGGCCACCGGCTGCCGCTCGTCGAGGCGACCGAGGACGAGCGGGAGCGCGTGCGCGACTGCCTCGCCCGGCTCGGCCTGCTCGCGCCCGCCGCGGTCTAGCGCCGCGCATACACTCCGGCGCGTGAGCCTGCGGATCATCCCCCTCGGCGGCCTCGGCGAGGTCGGCAAGAACATGACCGTCTACGAGCACGGCGACGAGATCCTCGTCGTCGACGCCGGCCTGGCGTTCCCGCGCGACGAGCACCTCGGCGTCGATCTCGTCCTGCCCGATATCTCGTACCTCGAGGGCAAGCGCGTGAACGCGGTCGTCCTCACGCACGGGCACGAGGATCACGTCGGCGGGCTGCCGTACCTCCTGCGCCAGGTCGACTGCGACAAGGTGATCGCGACGAAGCTGACGCTCGGCCTGATCAAGTCGAAGCTCGACGAGCACGGCCTCACCGCGTCGACCGAGCTGCAGGAGGCCGTGACCAACGAGCGGATCCAGGTCGGCTCGTTCACCCTCGATTTCGTCCGGATGGCGCACTCGATCCCCGACTGCGTCGCGATCGTGCTCGAGACCGCGGCCGGGCGGGTGCTCCACACCGGCGACTGGAAGCTCGACCACACCCCGGTCGACGGCCTGAAGACCGACGTCGGGCGCCTCGCCGACCTCGGCAACCAGGGCGTCGACCTGCTCCTCGGCGACTCGACGAACGCGGAGCGGCCCGGGATGACCGGTTCCGAGCGGCTCGTCGGCGAGGCGTTCAAGACCCTGATCCCGCTGCGCAAGGGCCGCATCCTCGTCGTCTCGTTCGCGTCGAACGTGCACCGGATGCAGCAGGCGATCGACGTCGCGATCCAGGTCGGCCGCAAGGTCGCGATCGTCGGCCGCTCGATGAAGAAGAACCTCAACATCGCCCGCCAGCTCGGCTATCTCGACGTGCCCGAGCACATGCTCGTGAAGCCGCAGGAGGCGATGGAGCTGCCGCCCGGCCAGGTGATGATCCTCTGCACCGGCAGCCAGGGCGAGCCGATGTCGGCCCTGACGCGGATCGCCTACGACGACCATCCTTCGATCTCGATCGAGCGCGGCGACACCGTCATCCTCTCGGCCAAGCCGGTGCCGGGCAACGAGTTGCGCGTCCACGACTCCATCAACCGGCTCGCGCAGATGGGCGCCGAGGTGCTGCATCAGGAGATCGCGCCCGTGCACGTCTCCGGCCATGCCTGCTCGGAGGAGATGCGGACACTGCTCTCGCTCGTCCGGCCGCGTGCCGTGATGCCGGTGCACGGCGAGTACCGGATGCTCGCGGCGCACGGCCAGCTCGCGCTCGAGGCGGGCGTTCCCGCGGAGGCGATCCTGATCGGCGAGAACGGCTCCGTCGTCGAGCTCGAGCGCGGGCGCACGCCCCGGATCGTCGACCGGATCGAGGCGGGCGTCACCTTCGTCGACGGCCTCGGGGTCGGCGACGTCCAGGACGTCGCGCTCCGCGACCGCCGCCGCCTCTCCGAGGACGGCGTCCTGATCATCGTCGCGACGCTGACGGGCTCGAACGGCGGCTCGACGGCGCCGCCCGAGCTGATCGCGCGCGGGATGGGCGACTCGGACGAGCTCGTCGACGAGCTCCGCGCCGAGGCGCTGAGCGTGCTGCAGGACCTGTCCTCGGACGGGATCAGCGAGATCAAGCTGATCCAGGAGCACCTGCACGACGCCGTCGGCCAGCTGGTCTACGACAGAACGCGGCGGCGGCCGATGATCCTCCCTGTGGTGATCGAAGTTTGAGCAGCTGGCCCGACATTCTCGTCGGGCATGCGACGAGCGAGCTGACCGCGCGGCGGCTGATCGTCCAGCTGCGCGCCTGCGAGGCATCGGCGCTCGCCTTCTGCCGCCTGCTCGAGCGCTGGGGCAGGGGCGAGGCGCAGCCCGCCACCCCCGGCGGGCGCGAGGCCGCGCTGCGGCACGCGGCCGACCGCGTCGAGACCGCACTGGCCGGGCTGGAGACCCCGCTCGGCCGCTACCTGCTCGAGCTCGAGGCCGACCAGGCCGAGGGACGCTCCTGGTACACCGGCCCCGGCGCGGGCGAGCTCGTCGAGTGGCGCCCGGTGCTGACGCGCGCCGGGGTTCACGCGTCCCCGGACCGCGTCACGGCCGTCTATCTCGAGCTCGCCGTCCTCGTGCGCGCGCTTCAGGGGCTCTCGGACTCGGCCCGCCTCGATGCGCCGCCGAACGCCTCGTCCCTCTGGGCTGGGCTGTTCGACCTGCGCGACACGCTGCTCGGCTCGACCGTGGACGACCTGCGCGCGCTCGCCGCCTAGAGCTTGTGTTGAAACAACACAAGCTCTGCGTCGACCCGCCCCGCTGCGCTGGGCGAGCGGACATAGTGTTGTTTCAACACAAAGTCTCGTGAGCGCGCCCTCGATCACCGTCGTCGGCAGCGTCAACCTCGACCTCGTCGCCCGCGTCGAGCGGCTGCCGCGGGCGGGGGAGACCGTCACCGACGCGACGTTCGCGCGCGTCAAGGGCGGCAAGGGGGCGAACCAGGCGGTCGCCTGCGCGCGGCTCGGCGCCGACGTGGCGCTCGTCTGCTCGGTCGGCACGGACGTCTTCGCCGAGGAGGCGCTGCCCGAGGAGGAGCGGCTGACGGTCGCCGCCGCCCGCGTCGAGGCGCCGACCGGCGTGGCGCTGATCCTCGTCGACGCCGCCGGCGAGAACCAGATCGCCGTCGCACCCGGGGCGAACGCCGAGCTGAAGGAGTTCGAGCTGCCGCCGGGCGACGCGGTCCTCGTGCAACTCGAGATCCCGGACGAGGCCGTGCGCCGCGCCTGGGAGCAGTCGACCGGGCTCTTCTGCCTCAACGCCGCCCCGGCCCGCCCGATCGACGTCGACGCAGACCTGACGGTCGTCAACCGCTACGAGCTCGAGGTGCTGCGACGGCGCGACGGCTTCGTCGCGGTCACGCTCGGCGCGGAGGGCGCGATCCTGCTCGAGGACGGGGAGGAGGTCGCGCGAGCGGAGCCGCCGCCGGTCGACGCCGTCGACGGCACGGCGGCGGGTGACGCCTTCACCGCCTGCCTGCTCGTCTCCTGGCTCGAGGGGCTCGATCCCGACGCGGCGCTGCGCCGATCCTGCGCCGCGGGCGCGCTCGCGGCGTCCCGCTTCGGCGCCCAGCCGTCGCTTCCGACCGCGGCCGAGATCGACGCCATACTCACCCGATGACGATCCCGGTCATCCTCGACTGCGACCCGGGGCACGACGACGCGATCGCGCTCCTGCTCGCGCTCGCAAGCCCCGAGATCGAGCTCGTCGGCATCACGACGACGCACGGGAACCAGACGCTCGACAAGACGACCGACAACGCCCTCCGGGTGCTCGCGCTCGTCGGGCGCACGGACGTCCCGGTCGCGATGGGAGCCGACCGCCCGCTCCAGCGAGAGCTCCACGTCGCCGCTCACGTCCACGGCGAGAGCGGGCTCGATGGGCCCGACCTGCCCGCGCGTGCCTCCGAGCCGATCGAGCAGCACGCGGTCGACTTCCTCGTCGAGCACGTCACCCCCGAGACCGTGCTCGTGCCGGTGGGGCCGCTGACGAACGTCGCGCTCGCCCTCGACCAGGGCATCCGGCCGGCCAGGATCGTCCTGATGGGCGGGGCGATCGCCGAGGGGAACATGACCCCGGCGGCCGAGTTCAACATCTGGGCCGATCCCGAGGCGGCGCAGCGCGTCTTCCACTCGGAACTGGACGTGACGATGATCGGCCTCGACGTCACCCACGGGGCGCTCCTCACAGCGGTGTGGGCGGAGCGGTTCCGTCAGGCGGGGCGCGTCGGCACCTTCGTCGCCGAGCTGGTCGAATTCTTCCAGCTCTACCACGCCCGGACGTACGGCTGGGACGGGGCGCCGATCCACGACGCCGTCGCGCTGGTGCACGCGTTCCGGCCCGGGATCGTCACGACCGAGCGGATGAACGTCGAGGTCGAGCGCGAGTCGGAGCTGACGCGCGGGCGCACCGTCGCCGACCGCTGGCACCGGACCGATCGTGAGCCGAACGCCCACGTCGGCGTCGAGGTCGACGCGGACGCGTTCTTCGAGCTCCTGCTCGAGCGGATCCGCACCCTCGGATGAGACGGCTGCCGCCGGGGACTCAGTACGTCGCCGTCGCCGCGATCGGGGCGCTCGCGCTCGGCGTCGGCGCCGTCGCGGCGATCGACGGCAACCTCTGGGGCATCCCGCTCGCGCTCGGCGGCGCGGCTCTCGTGCACTGGTCGGTCAAGGTCACGAGGAAGGGCTGAGTTCGGGCGCGTCGAATCGCGCCTCCATGGCAGCCAAGAAGAAGCGGCCGCTGCGGCCGCGCACGCCCTCGCGCGTCAAGAAGCGGACGACGAGGAAGAAGCGAGCCCGCGCGGCGCATGAGCATCCGGAGCTGATCGGGCTCGGCCTCGCCGCGGTCGGCCTGTTCCTGTCGTCGCTCCTGTACCTGGGCTGGGAGGGCGGCGTCGTCGGCGAGAAGGTCGAGGCCGGGTTGCGCGACCTCGTCGGATCGGCTGCCTACGCCGCGCCGATCGCGCTCGTGGTCGTCGGCGGCCTGATGCTCTTCCGCAGCGCCCTGCTCGAGGTCAAGCCGTTCCGGACCGGGGTCGCCGTCACGCTCCTCGGGCTGATGGTCACGCTCGGCTCCGACCACGGTGGCGCGGTGGGGAATGTTTTCGGCGGCGGGATCGCGAAGCTGCTCGGAGGCACCGGCTCCGTCCTGCTCGGCCTGACCGCGCTGCTCGCGGGCGGGCTCCTGCTTTCGGGCGCCTCGTACGGCGCCCTGCTCCGCCGCTCCCATCACGCCGTCCGCCGCGCGGGAGCGGTAGCGCGCAGTCGTCGCCGCGACACGTCGGTGACGGGGACTGTCCCCGGGACTGTCCCCGCTCTCGTCGAGCAGCACGCGCCGCCCGTCGACGTCGTCCACGACTACCCGGACGTGATCTCGGAAGGCCTCTCCGAGCCGTCGCCGTTGCTGCTGCAGCCGGACGCCCCGACGGAGGAGCAGGCCCCGCTCTTCGACGTTCCGCGCCCCGAGGGGGACTACGTGCTCCCCGACCGTGCCGTGCTCAAGGTCTCGCCCGCAGCCGCAGCCAGCTCGAAGGGCGCCGACCAGCGCACCGCCGACACGCTCGTGACTGCGCTCGCGCACTTCGGCGTCGAGGCGACGATCGTCGGCCAGATCGCCGGACCGCGCGTCACCCGCTATGAGCTCCAGCTCGCTCCCGGCACGAAGGTGAGCAAGGTCGCGGCCCTCAAGGACGACCTCTCCTACGCGCTCGCGACCACGGAGATCCGGATCCTGGCGCCGATCCCGGGCAAGCAGGCCGTCGGCGTCGAGGTCCCGAACCTGAGCCCGAAGATCGTCACGCTCGGCGACATCTACGACGACCTGCCGTCGACCGCGAGCCCGCTCTCGGTCTGGCTCGGCAAGGACATCTCCGGCAACGCCGTCTGGGCCGACCTCGCGCGGATGCCGCACATCCTGATCGCCGGCACGACCGGCTCCGGCAAGTCGGGCTGCATCAACACGATCCTGACCTCGATCCTGCTCCGCTCGACCCCGGACGACGTCCGGATGATCCTGATCGACCCGAAGCGGATCGAGCTCAACTACTACGAGTCGATCCCGCACCTCCTGACGCCGGTCGTCTCGAGCCCCAAGGAGGCGAGCGCCGTCCTCACGAACGTCGTCGCCGAGATGGAGCGCCGCTACGAGCGCCTCTCGGCCGTCCGCGCCCGCAACCTGCCCGAGGCGAACCGTGCCTTCCGGGCGCGCGGGGAGGATCCGCTCCCGTATCTGCTGGTCGTGATCGACGAGCTCGCCGACCTGATGATGACGAGCCCGCAGGCGGTCGAGGACGCGATCATCCGGCTGGCGCAGAAGTCGCGTGCAGTCGGCATCCACCTCGTGCTCGCGACGCAGCGTCCGTCGGTCGACGTGATCACCGGCATGATCAAGGCGAACGTGCCCAGCCGGATCGCCTTCGCCGTCTCGAGCCAGACGGACTCGCGCGTGATCCTCGACGGCGCCGGCGCCGAGAGCCTGCTCGGCCAGGGCGACATGCTCTTCAAGCCGCTCGGCACCAGCCGTCTCCAGCGCGTCCAGGGCGCGTACGTCTCCGAGGAAGAGGTCAACCTCGTCGTCGAGCAGTGCCGTCACCAGCGCGAGCAGGAGCTCGACGAGACGCTGCTCCACGTCCCCGAGGGCGCCGTCGACGACGCCGACGAGCACGACGGCGAGTTCGACCCGGACGAGGACCCGCTGCTCGACAAGGCGATCGAGATCGTCGTCCAGACCCAGACCGCCTCGGTCAGCCTGCTGCAGCGCCGCCTGCGCGTCGGCTACACGCGTGCCGGCCGCCTGATCGACATGCTCGAGCGGCGCGGGATCATCTCCGGCTACGAGGGATCGAAGCCCCGGCGCGTCCTCGTCGACGAGGCGGAGCTCGAGCGTTTCGTCACCGCCGCGCCCTGAAGAAGTAAAGACTTCCCTTTTCCCCCAACTTAGGGTCTAATCAAGCGTCCAAGCTTGGCGGTGGATGTGTCTTCTAAGGAGGGTAAGTGAAAGTACGTACGTTCATGCCGCTCGTGGCGGCGGCGCTGATCGCGGTCCTGGTACTGGCGCTCGGCGCCGGCACAGGTGCTGCGAAGTCCGATGTCACGGCCGCTCCGGCCGCGACGCCGTTCAAGGTCACGCTCGTGACCGACATCGGCGGTCTCGACGACCGCTCGTTCAACTTCCTCGCGAACAAGGGTCTCCAGGACGCGAAGAAGAAGCTCGGTGTCCAGGGCACGGTCTTCATCTCGAAGTCCGACCGCGACTACGTCCCGAACCTGACCCGGGCTGCGCGCAACGGGAGCGGGCTCGTGGTCGGCGTCGGCTTCCTGATGGCCAATGCGGTCGCTCAGGTCGCGAAGCGGTTCCCCAAGACGAAGTTCGCGATCGTCGACAACTCGGGCGTCGCCGGTGAGCTCAAGGGCAAGCCGACGAACGTGCGCGGGCTGCTCTTCAAGGAGCAGGAGGCCGGCTACCTCGTCGGCTACCTCGCCGCACGGCAGCTCGTCGCGAAGCCGTACAACGGCCAGACGAAGCTCGGTGCCGTCGGCGGCCTCAAGATCCCGCCGGTCGACCGCTTCATCGCGGGCTACTACGCGGGCGCGAAGAAGGCCAGCGCCAAGGTGACGGTCACGCACAACTACTCCCAGGACTTCGTCGACCAGGCGAAGTGCAAGGAGCAGGCGCTGAACATGATCGCCGACGGTGCAGGTGCCGTCTTCCAGGTCGCCGGCCAGTGCGGCCTCGGCGTCCTCTCGGCGGCGAAGGAGAAGGGTGTCTTCGGGATCGGCGTCGACGCCGACCAGGGCTACCTCGGCGCGCACGTGATGACGAGCGCCACCAAGAAGGTCGACGTCGCGGTCTACAAGACGATCGAGGCGGCGAAGGCGAACGGTGCGAAGTTCCGCACCAACTTCAACGCCATCTTCACGGTGAAGAACGGCGGCGTCGGCTACGGGAAGATCTCCTCCCGCATCTCGCCGGCGCTGAAGGCTGCGGTGGAGAACATCCGCAAGCAGATCGCCTCCGGCGCGATCAAGGGCATCCCGCAGGCCCCGCCCGCAACGACGGGCTAGGCACGAACGGGCTCCACGGAAGGGGCGGGGTTTCGATCCCGCCCCTTCCGGTATCACCTCTGGCATGAGACTCGCGCGGCTCACGACGCTGCTCGTCCTCCTGCTCGCGCTCGGCGGGTGCGGCGGCGACGACGAGACCGCCGGCGACGCCACCACGGCGCCCGAGACGACCGCTGCGACGACCGGCGAGGACGCCGGGCCCGCGCTCAAGGTGGGGCTCGTCACCGACATCGGCGGCCTCGACGACCGTTCCTTCAACTTCCTCGCCAACAGGGGCCTCGAGCAGGCGCTGGACGAGCTCGGCGTCGAGGGCCGGGTGCTGATCTCGGAGGCGGACGCGGACTACGTCCCGAACCTGACCTCGCTGGCCAAGCAGGACTACGACCTCGTGATCGCGGTCGGCTTCCTGATGGCCGCCGCGCTGGAGAAGGTCGCCACGCGCTACCCGGACGTCGACTTCGCGATCATCGACTACTCGCAGGCGGACATGAAGTCGAAGCCGAAGAACGTCCGCGGGCTGCTCTTCAAGGAGCAGGAGGCCGGCTACCTCGTCGGCTACCTGGCCGGCCTGATCACGAAGGCGGAGGCGGGAGCCAAGCAGGTGATCGGCTCCGTCGGCGGCCTCAAGATCCCCCCGGTCGACCGCTACATCGCCGGCTACCAGGCCGGGGCGAAGGCGGCGAATCCCGAGATCACGACGCTGAACGCGTACTCGCAGGACTTCGTCGACCAGGCGAAGTGCAAGGAGTTGGCGCTCGACCAGATCTCGCGCGGCGCCCACGTCGTCTTCCAGGTCGCGGGCCAGTGCGGCCTCGGTGCCCTCTCGGCCGCACAGGAGAAGAACATGCGCGGGATCGGCGTCGACGCCGACCAGGCGTTTCTCGGCCCGCACATCGCGACGAGCGCGCTGAAGAAGGTCGACGTCGCCGTCTTCCAGACGATCCAGGACGTGCAGGGCGGAGGCTTCAACGGCGGCGAGGACACGGTCTTCGACGTCGCCTCGGGCGCGGTCGGGATCGGCGAGATCGCCGCGAGCGTCCCCGCCGACGCCGTCGCGGAGGTCAAGCGCGTTCAGGCCGAGATCGCAGCAGGGACGATCGCAGACATCCCGGCCGAGGTCGCGGGCTAGGTTCCGCTAGGGGCATCCGCCCCGGCACAGTAGGATCGCGCCCGTGGACGAGCGGCCTGTTCTCGAGCTCCGCGGGATCACCAAGCGGTTCCCCGGCATCGTCGCGAACGACGGCGTCGACTTCGACCTGCGCAAGGGCGAGGTGCACGCGCTGCTGGGCGAGAACGGCGCCGGCAAGTCGACGCTGATGAACGTCCTCTACGGGCTCTACCGGCCGGACGAGGGCGAGATCAGGATCGGCGGCAAGCCGGCGGAGCTCGGCTCGCCGAAGGCGTCGATCGAGAACGGCGTCGGGATGGTCCACCAGCACTTCATGCTGATCCCGGTGATGACGGTCGCCGAGAACATCGTCCTCGCCACCGAGCCCGTCCACCGCGGCGTCCTGCTCGACTACGCCGCCGCCGAGAAGCGCGTGCAGGAGATCTCGACCCGCTTCGGGCTCGCCGTCGACCCGCGCGCGTACGTCCAGGACATCACCGTGGGCCAGCAGCAGCGCGTCGAGATCCTGAAGGCGCTGTACCGCGGCGCGGACATCCTCGTCCTCGACGAGCCGACGGCCGTGCTCACGCCGCAGGAGGCGCAGGAGCTGTTCGCGATCATCCGCAGCCTCACCGACCAGGGCAAGTCGATCATCTTCATCACGCACAAGCTGAACGAGGTGACCGACGTCGCCGACCGGATCACCGTTCTACGCCGCGGGAAGAAGATCGAGACGCTGCCCGCGGCCGGCGCGACCGAGGAGGGTCTGGCGCGCCTGATGGTCGGGCGCGAGGTGCTGCTCCGGGTCGACAAGGGCGCTTCGACCCCGGCCGAGCCTCTGCTGCAGGTGGAAGGCCTGTCCGTCGTGGACGACCGCGGGATCACGAAGGTGAGCGACGTCTCGTTCGAGGTCCGCGGCGGCGAGATCGTCGGGATCGCGGGCGTCGACGGCAACGGCCAGACCGAGCTGATCGACGCGCTCGCAGGCCTCCGCAAGGTGTCGGCCGGACGGATTCAGGTCGGCGACGAGGACGTCACCGACGACGGCTGCCGCGACTGCCTCGACGCGGGCCTCGGCCACATCCCGGAGGACCGCCAGCGCCGCGGGCTCGTGCTCGACTTCTCGCTCGCCGAGAACATCGCGCTGCACGACTACGACCACCCGCCCGCGTCCAGGTTCGGCTGGCTCTACCCGAAGCGCCTGGCTGAGAGAGCGGCGAAGCTGATCGACGAGTTCGACGTCCGCGGCGGCGGCCCGCAGACGGCCGCCGGAGGCCTCTCGGGGGGCAACCAGCAGAAGGTGATTCTCGCCCGGGAGATCGACCGCAACCCGAAGGTGCTGATCGCAGCGCAGCCGACGCGCGGCCTCGACGTCGGCGCGATCGAGTTCGTCCACCGCCGCCTCGTCGAGGAGCGCAACGAGGGCAGGGCGATCCTGCTCGTCTCGCTCGAGCTGGAGGAGATCCTCTCGCTCTCCGACCGGATCCTCGTCATCTTCGAGGGCCGGATCGTGGGCGAGTTCCCGCCGACGGCCACCGAGGAGGAGCTCGGTGTCGCGATGACCGGCGGCGGCAGGAAGGCGGCCGCGTGAGCGAGCTGCCGCCCGAGGGCGGCGGCAAGGTCGAGGGCCCGCCGCCGGGCGCTGCCCCGGCGCCGAGCTTCGCCACCCGGTACGCGCTCGCCCAGCGAGCGGGCGGGATCGTCGTTCCGCTGCTGACGGTCGTCCTCGCCTTCCTGATCGGCGGCATCGTCGTCTTCGCGACGACCGGCGAGAACCCGCTCAGCACCTACAAGGCCATTTTCGAGGGAGCCGGCCTGAACTGGTTCGTCGAGGTCGGCTCGTACGAGCTGCGGCTGCCCTTCACCGACGCCCACATCTGGTTCCCCTGGAACGTCGACGACATCGAGTCGACAGCGGCGTTCAACCTCCAGCAGACGCTGATCAACTTCGTCCCGCTCGTCCTCACGGGCCTCGCCGTCGGCTTCGCGTTCCGGTGCGGCATGTTCAACATCGGCGGCCAGGGCCAGTACCTCGGCGGCGCGATCATGGCCGTCTGGATCGGCTCCTCGCTGCCCAGTCTCCCCGGTTTCGTCCACGTCCTCGCCGCGATCGTCGGCGGCGCCCTCGTCGGCGCCGTCTGGGCCGGGATCGCGGGCTTCCTCAAGGCGACGGTGGGGACGCACGAGGTGATCTCGACGATCATGCTCAACTGGATCGCGATCTGGGTCGGCGTCTTCCTCTTCGGGCTCGGCGGCCCGCTCCAGAACGACACCGAGCCGTTCGTGCCCGTCTCGAACGACATCCTCGACGAGTCGAAGCTGCCGATCTTCTGGGGCGACCCGTTCCTGCAGGCGCTCCACGTCGGCTTCTTCGCGGCTCTCGCCGGCCTCGTCGTCTACTGGATCACGCTCAACCGGACGACCCTGGGCTACGAAGTCCGCGCCGTCGGCTTCAACCCGGAGGCGGCACGGTACGGCGGCATCTCGGTCGCGCGCAACTACTTCCTCGCGATGGCCATCTCCGGGGGCTTCGCGGGGCTCGCCGGCGCGCTCGACACCGTCGGCTGGGCCTATCGGATCAACACGAACGACGTCCTGATCTCGTCCCAGATCGCGTTCGTCGGGATCGCGGTCGCGCTGCTCGGGCGCAACAAGGCGATCGGGATCGGCCTGG
>JANPKC010000160.1:0-2527 GCA_031425855.1 Actinomycetes bacterium
AGGGCCAGCCCTTCCTCGCGCCGCTCCGGCGGTGCCGCGTCCAGCGTCGCGGCGATCCGCGCGACGACTCCCAGCTGCGACGTGTCGTCGATGATCGCCCGGGCGCGGCGGGCGCGCCCGAGCAGGTCGAGCGCGATCGCCGCCTGGTTCGCGAAGAGACCGAGCAGCTCCATCTCCGCCAGCGAAAAGCGCTCCCGCCGCGGCCGGTCGAGCACCTGGAGCACGCCGAGCACGTCCTCGTCGTGGAGGAGCGGGACGGCCATCAGCGACTTCGGGACGTATCCGGTCGACTCGGCGACGTCGCGGGCGAAGCGCGGATCGTTCTCGAGGTCGTCGAGGACGAGGGGCTGTCCCGTGACGAGCACCCAGCCGGCGACGCCGGTGCTCGACGGCAGCCGCTGGCCCACGAGCGAGGCCGCCCCTTCGCCCGCCACCGCCTCGAACACGAGCTCGTCCGCCTCCTGATCGAGCAGGAAGATGGACGACGCGCGGGCGCCGAAGATCGCTCGGGCGACCTCGACGATCGATTGCAGGAGCTCGCGGTGGCCCGCTTCCGCGCCGAGGACGGCTCCGGCGACGGCATCGTGGAGTCGGTCGGTCATGGCGTGTCCTCCCGGACGTTGTTCGCGGTCTGGTGCAGGACGCTCTTCACCTGGAAGGGCGTCAACTCGGGGTGCTTCGCCCGGATCAGGGCGCAGAGGCCGGTCATGTGCGGCGTCGCGAAGCTGTTGCCGGTCGAGTGGAGGCTCGAGCCCCCGAGCCACGCCACCTTGACGGCGACGCCGCGCGCGAAGAACTCGACGGGTGGGCTCGGGTTGTAGAAGAACGCGTCGCTCTCGTCCAGCTCGTGGCTGCCGACCGAGAGGACGGAGGCGAACCGCCAGGGAAAGCTCTCGACCGGCATGTTGTGCGCCGACGCGACGATGATCGTGCGGTTGAAGTAGGCGGTGTCGGCCAGCTCGCGGAGCACCGCCGCGTGGTCGAGCTTGGTCGTCGAGAGGCTGAGGTTGATCACGTCGACGCCGCGCTCGATCGCCCAGCGCAGGCCGGCGACGAGTAGGCGTCCGCTCCCGGTCCAGCCCGAGCCGAGCACACGGACGCTGACGAGTCGGCAGTCCGGCGCGAGCGAGCGGATGATCCCGGCGCAGGCGGTTCCGTGCCCGCACGCGTCGCCTTCCGCGTCCTCCACGATCGACGGCTCCTCGCCCGGCGCGGCGGTGACGACGACGGCCTCCTCCACCTCGCCGACGAGCGGGTGACCCGCCTCGATGCCGCTGTCGACGACGGCAACGACGGCGCCCGTCCCCGTCGAGCCGCCCCAGGCCCACTCGCGGTCGACGCGCTCGGGCCAGGCCGGCGGCATCCGCACCGAGTCGAGCGCGTCGGCCGGCAGGCTCCATGCCGGCAGCTCGAGGTCGTGCTCCTCGTCCTCCTCTGGTTCGGCCACCCGGCCCATCGTGACGACTCGAACGGAGCGTGTAAAGATCGGGCGATGCCGACTTGTAATCGATGCGCGCGTGTGGCTGCCGATGACGCGAGCTTCTGCGCCGGTTGCGGCGCTCCGCTCGGGTTCGCCGTCGCGCGGGAGGAGCGGAAGGTCGTGACGGTGCTGTTCGCCGATCTGGTGGGCTCGACTGCGCGGGCGGAGGGTCTCGACCCGGAGGACGTGCGGGCGATCCTGTCCCCGTTCTATGCACGGCTGCGTCTCGAGCTCGAGCGGTTCGGTGGGACGGTGGAGAAGTTCATCGGCGATGCGGTGATGGCGGTGTTCGGCGCACCGGTGGCCCACGAGGACGATCCGGAGCGAGCCGTGCGCGCGGCGCTGGCGATCCGCGACTGGGTGCTGGACGAGGAGACGATTCAGGTGCGGATCGCGGTGCACACGGGCGAGGCGCTCGTCTCGCTGGGCGCGCGGCCGGTGGAGGGTGAGGGGATGGTCGCCGGCGACGTCGTCAACACGGCTGCGCGGCTGCAGTCGGCGGCTCCGGTCAACGGGATCCTCGTCGGGGAGAACACCCACCGGTCGACCGAACGGGCGATCGAGTATCGGGAGCATGAGCCGATCGAGGCGAAGGGGAAGATCGACCCGATCGCAGTCTGGGAGGCGGTGCAGGCTCGCTCGCGCTTCGGGATCGACCTCACGCTCGCGTCGAGCAGCCCGCTCGTCGGTCGCGAGCAGGAGCTCGAGCTGCTCGTCTCGGCGCTCGGGCGCGCCCGCGAGGAGCGCATCCCTCAGCTCGTGACCCTGGTCGGCGTCCCGGGAATCGGCAAGAGCAGGCTCCTCGGCGAGCTGTTCGGGTTCGTCGAGCAGGGTGACGGGCTGACCACGTGGCGACAGGGGCGCTCGCTGTCGTACGGCGAAGGCGTCAGCTACTGGGCGCTCGGCGAGATGCTGAAGGCGCAGGCGGGAATCCTCGAGACCGACGCACCGGACGAGGCCGGGCGGAAGCTCGGTGAGGCAGTCGCGCGCCTGCTGCCGGACGAAGCCGAGTCGCGCTGGGTCGAGTCTCACCTGCGTCCGCTCGCG
>JANPKC010000161.1:0-12965 GCA_031425855.1 Actinomycetes bacterium
CCGGCGCGGTCGAGCGCCTGGCGCACCGCGTCGATCGGCCCGACGCCCATGATCTCAGGGTCGAGACCCGTCACCGACGACGCGATGATCCGGGCGCGCGGCTTCAGCCCGAGCTGCGCCGCCCGCTCCTCGGACATGACCACGAGCGCCGCCGCGCCGTCGTTGAGCGGGCAGGAGTTCCCGGCCGTGACTTTGCCGTCCGGGACGAACGCCGGCTGCAGCTCCTGCAGCTTCTCGTAGCTCGAGCTGGGGCGCGGCCCGTCGTCGGCGGAGACGACCGTTCCGTCCTCCTTCGTGTACGGCGTCAGCTCGCGCTCGAAGAATCCGTCCTGCTGAGCCGCCACGGCGCGCTCCTGCGAGCGCTGCGCGTACCGGTCCATGTCGTCGCGCGAGACGTCGTAGCGCTCGGCGACGTTCTCCGCGGTCAGCCCCATCGGGATGTAGACGTTCGCGATCGCACCCTCGCCGACGAGCTTCGGGTGCAGCTCCTCCGAGTCCTTGGGATAGCCGTCCACCTGCGAGATCGACTCGACGCCGGCCGCGATGTAGACGTCGCCCTCGCCCGCCTTGATCGCGTGGAACGCCATCCGGGTCGTCTGCAGCGACGAGGCGCAGAAGCGGTTGACCGTCGTGCCCGGGACGCGCTTCGGCAGCCCGGCGAGCAGCGCCCCGCGGCGCGCGAGGTTCATCCCCTGCTTGTCCTGCGGGAAGCCGCAGCCGACCATCACGTCGACGATCTCGTTCGGGTCGAGCCCCTCCGCCTGCTCGACCGCCTCGCGGATCGCGAAGGCGAGCAGGTCGTCCGGTCGGACGTCCATGAGCGAGCCCTTGCCGGCCCGCCCGATCGGGGTGCGGACGGCGCTGACGAAGACGGCTTCGGGCACTGGGGTCTCCTTAGGTGAAGGCGCTGGTTCCGGTCAGGGCGCGGCCGACGATCAGGGTCTGGATCTGGCTCGTGCCCTCGTACAGGGTGGTAACGCGCGCATCGCGCAGGTATTTCGCGACAGGGTATTCGTCGACGTAGCCGTAGCCGCCGAGCACCTGCACGGCCGCGTTCGCGGCACGCACCGCCGCCTCGCTCGCATACCACTTCGCGACCGCCGCCTCGACCGTGTAGGGCCGGCCCGCGTCGGCCAGCGATGCCGCCCGCCAGGTGAGCAGCCGCGCAGCCTCGGTCTCGACGTGCATCTCCGCGAGCAGCTGCTGCACGAGCTGGAAGGCGGCGATCGGCTTGCGGAACGCCTCCCGCTCGCTCGCGTAGCCGACCGACGCGTCGAGGCAGCCCTGCGCGATCCCGACGCAGCCGGCCGCGAGCGAGATGCGGCCGTTGTCGAGCGCGGACATCGCGACCTTGAAGCCCTCTCCCTCTCCGCCGAGCATCGCGTCGGCAGGAACGCGGACGCCGTCGAGCGAGAGCTCGGCCGTGTCCTGCGCCCGCAGCCCGAGCTTTCCCTTCATCGGCCTCGCCACGAAGCCGTCCGAGTCCGTCGGGACGAGGAAGGCGCTGATCCCCTTCGGCCCCTCCCCGCCCGTGCGCGCGAAGACGATCGCGGTCGAGGCCCAGGAGCCGAGCGTGATGAAGACCTTCGAGCCGGTGAGGACCCAGCCGTCACCGTCCCTGTCCGCGCGCGTCGCGAGCGCGGCGGCGTCGGAGCCGCCGCCCGGCTCGGTGAGCGCGTAGCACCCGAGCGCCGCGCCGCGCGAGAGCCCGGGCAGGTGCGCCTGCTTCTGCGCCTCCGTCCCCCACTTCGCGACCGTCTTGCCGAAGAGCCCGTTCGAGACCGAGACGATCCCGCGCACCGACGAATCGGCCTTGCCGAGCTCCTCGCAGAGCAGGCAGTACGAGACGGAGTCGAGCCCGCCGCCGCCGAGCTCCTCGGGCAGGCCCGCCGCCAGGAAGCCGGCGTCGGCCAGCGTCGAGACGAGCGAGCGCGGCAGCTCCTCCGCCTCGTCCCATGCCCGCGCGTGCGGCACGAGCTCGCGCTCGCACAACTCCCGCGCGGACGCGCGGATCAGCTCCTGCTCGGGTGTGAGTTGGAAGTCCATAAAACGTCGGTGGTGCTCGGTGGGCCGCAACGCGGCCCCTTCAGCGGTCTTCGCGCGCCAAGAAGTGGGGGCCGTCTCCGGCCCCCACGATCCTTTCACAGTGCCGTCGGCGACTAGCCGCGCGGCCTCCCGTCGACGACCGGGCCTGCCGACACCCAGGCGCCGTTGTTGAACCTGATCATCCGCTGCTGCGAGATGATGAAGTGGTCGGTCTTCGACGTCTTCAGCTTCGAGCCGGCCAGCAGGAACGGCGACGTCTCGTCGAACGAGAGCAGGGCGTTCATCAGGCCCTGGCGCGTCGGGTTCCGCCCCGCCTTGTACATCGCCCGGACGAACGTGTCCGCCTTGGCGAAGCCGTAGAAGTTGAGCCCGTCCGTCACGCGGCCGCGCGGGTTGTACTTCGCCATCAGCGCGACGTACTGCTTGACCGTCGCGTCGTTGGCGAACGCCGGCGACGCGGGGTCCTTCAGGTACTGGGCGCTGATCGAGCCGTTGACGGTGTCCGCGCTCGACCGGGCGACCGCCGCGGTCATGAACGCATCGGTCGCCGAGACCGAGTTGACGTAGATCGTCGCCGGCTTCCAGGCGATCGCGCGCAGGATCGCGTAGGTCTGCACGGTCGGCGTCGGGGTGACGAAGATCAGGAGCGTGTCCGCGCCACTCGCCTTCAGCCTGGCCAGCTGCGACGCCGGCGTGGTGCCGCCGACGAGGTCGTACGCCTGCTCGCCGACGACCTGGCTCTTCACCTTGGCCGTGCCGAGCGCGGACTTGAAGCCGTTGACGTAGTCCTTGCCGTAGCTGTCGTTCTGGTACAGGATCGCGATCTTCGCGTTCGGCCGGTTCCTGCGGATGTCCGTCCCGTACAGGCGGCCCTCGGCGACGTAGTCGGGCTGCCAGCCGATCGTCCACGGGTACTTGGCGTAGTCCTTGCCGAACTCGCTCGCGCCCGTGGAGACGAGCACGTGCGGCACCTTCGCCGCGTTCAGGAGCGGCTGCACGGCCTGGTTGACCTCGGTGCCGAGCGTGCCGACGACCGCGAAGACCTTGTCCTCCTGGATCAGCTTCCGCTGCAGCTGCACCGAGTTGACCGGGTTGTAGCCGTCGTCGTAGTAGTTGAAGATGATCTGCCGGCCGTAGACGCCGCGCTTGCCGTCAGGGCCTCGACGGGCGTTGATGTACGAGAAATACGCCTTCATCGACTGCGGAATCGGCGCGTACGAGGACGCCGGCCCGGTGAGCGGGAACGTCCCACCGATCTTGATCGTTTTCGCTGTGATGCCCGGGTCGGCTGCAACGAGATCCGACTTGGCGAACGCCGACGGGATGGCAAGGAGCAGCGCTCCTACGAGTGCCAGCCCGGCGAGTGAGACCCTACGCATAAAGACTCCCCTTAGTTGGACGAAAAGAGGCCCGCTGGAGCGCGAGGTTACTCCTTCTCATCCAGTTAGACAACGGGCACTCGGGGAAGTTAGAGCGCCGCGGGATCGGTGACGGGCGCCCGGCAGGCGAAGCGCTCGCAGACGTAGACGGCGGGCTTCCCGTCGACGGCGTCCTTGCCGGCGAGCAGCGGCACGTCGTCCGCCGGGCCGACCGCGACGACCGTCCGCGGCTGCCACGGGCGGAGCGCCGCCCTGGCGACCTCGGAGCCGATCGGTCCGGCGATCGCGAGCTCGCGGGGCGGGCTGAGGTGGAGGTCGAGCGCGACGAGCGCCCAGCCGAACGAGCTCGGCACGCGCTCCAGCGCCGTCCGGACGAGGCGGAGCACGGAGACGGCACGCCGCTCGAGCTCGTCGTCGCCGTAGATCCGTGCGAGGCGGAGCAGGACGTGCGCGAGCATGGAGTTGCCCGAGGGCAGCGGATGGTCGTCGAGCTCCTTCGTTCGGGCGACGAGCACCTCGCCGTCGGCCGGCGCCAGATAGAAGCCGCCTCGCTCCTCGTCGGCGAAGAGATCGACCGCGAGCTGCGCGAGCCGGTGCGCCTCCCGCAGCCAGCGCAGCTCGCCCGTCGCGACGTGCAGCTCCAGCAGCCCGTGCGCGACGTTCGCGTAGTCGTCGAGGTAGCCGGCGCCGCTCGTTCGGCCCTCGCGCCAGCTCCGCCGCAGCCGGCCGTCGTCCCCCGAGAGCGGCCCGAGCAGGAACTCGCCGAGCCGCCGCGCGGCGTCGACCCACTCCGGTCGCTCGAGCCGCCGGCCCGCCTCGGCGAGCGCCGCGAGCGCGAGGCCGTTCCAGGAGGCGATCGCCTTGTCGTCGCGGAGCGGCTTCGGCCGTTGCTCGCGCAGCGCGAAGAGCCTCGCCCGCGTCTCCTCGTCGGGCCGGCCGCGGATGATCGAGCGGCCGTGCTCGAACGGCTCCAGCAGCTCGGGCGGGGCGCCTTCCTCCTCCGTCCACGTGAAGGTCAACCCCTCGACGCCGTCGGTGTCCGCGTCCTGCGCGGACGCGAAGCCGCCCTCGGGCAGCAGCAGCTCGCGGAGCATGTACTCGACCGTCTCGCCGCTGACCTCGCGGTAGCGCTCCTCCCCCGTCACGAGCCAGGCGTGCAGGTATGTCGCGGCGAGGAGCGCGTTGTCGTAGAGCATCTTCTCGAAGTGCGGAACGAGCCAACGGTCGTCGACCGAGTAGCGGTGGAAGCCGCCGCCGAGCAGGTCGTACATGCCGCCCGCGGCCATCTCGTCGAGCGTCTTCGTCACCATTGCGTGCGCGACGTCGGTGGCGGGGACAGTCCCGGGGACAGTCCCCGGGACGCGCCTGAGCAGGAACTCGAGCGCCGGCGCGTTCGGGAACTTGGGCGCGCGTCCCCAACCGCCGTGGGCCGGCTCGAAGGTGGCGGCGAGGTTGCGGGCGGCCGAGTCGAGCACGGAGTCGGAGAGCGGGTCGTTCGAGGGGCGCAGCTGCGCCGAATGCCGGACGGCCTCCACGAGCTGCGCCGCCGATCGCGCGACGTCGTCCCGCCGCTCCCGCCAGGCTTCGGCGATCGCGTCGAGCACCTGGCGGAAGCTCGGCATCCCGTGACGCGGCTCGGGCGGGTAGTAGGTGCCGCCGTAGAACGGCTCCCCGGCCGGCGTCAGGAAGACCGTCATCGGCCACCCGCCGTGCCCGGACAGCGCCACGACCGCCTCCATGTAGACGGCGTCGAGGTCCGGCCGCTCCTCGCGGTCGACATTCACGTTCACGAACCGCTCGTTCATCGCCGCGGCGGTCGACGCGTCCTCGAACGACTCGTGCTCCATCACGTGGCACCAGTGGCACGCGGCGTAGCCGATCGAGAGCAGGATCGGCCGGTCCTCGTCCCGGGCGCGGCCGAGCGCCTCCTCGCCCCACGGGTACCAGTCGACCGGGTTGTCCGCGTGCTGGAGCAGGTACGGGCTGGTCTCGCCGGCGAGCCGGTTCAGGAGAGCACCTCGCGGGCGCCGCGCAGCCGCGTGCGAATCAGCGCCTGCGCTCGAGACGAGTCGAGCGAACAGTCGAGCGGCCGCGTGTCGGGCGCCGGAGCGGAGCGCACCGGAGCGCCGAGGATCAGCTCTGCGAACTCCGCGCGGGAGAGGTCGTCGGCGCCGGCGACGTGCAGCGGCCCGCCGGCGTCGAGCTCGGCCAGCTCGAGCAGTGCCGCCGCGAGGTCGGAGACGTGCACTGGGCTGCGGATCTCGTTCGTGAAGAAGGTGAAGGAGGGGTCGCGCGCGGCCAGCTCGTGCTTCGACGGCTCGACGCCGCCGTACAGCAGCGAGGTGCGGACGATCAGCGCGCCCGGATGCGCCGCCGCGACTCGCGCCTCCGCCTCGGCCTTCGCGCGGCCGTAGCCGGTGACGGGCGACAGAGGGTCGCTCTCGACGTAGGGCGACCCCTTGCGGCCGTCGAAGACGACGTCCGTCGAGAGGTGGACGAGCCGGGCGCCGACCGCTGCCGCGGCCCGCGCGACGTTCTCCGAGCCGTCGGTGTTGACGTCGTCCGCGTCCTGCCGGTAGGCGGCGTGGACGACGACGTCGGGCCGCAGCCGTTCGAGGAGCTCCCGAACCGCGCCGGCGTCCCGAACCTCGACCCGCTCGGTGGACGCGTCCGGGCGCCGGCGGACAAGCTCGGAGCCGAGATAGCCGGTCGCGCCGGTGACGTGGAGCCTCACGCTCGAACGCTATCCGCCCGGTCCCGTAGGCTCGCGCGCATGAGACGAACATTCCTGTGGGTCAACTTCGTACTGGCGTCGCTGATCGTCCTGCTGATCTTCCTGCAGGCGTACTTCATCACGGCGTACGTCGCGGGCGCCGGCGAGGGAGCTCTCGACGCGCACGGCTTCACCGGCTTCGCCCTCATCCACGGTGCCGAGTTGCTCGTCTTCCTGACGGCGTTCGGAGCCTGGCCGCGTGCGTGGCGCTGGATCGGCTTCACGTTCTTCCTCTTCGTCCTCGGCACGGTGCAGATCTTCCTGACACCCGTCGAGGAGCGGACGAACGGCTGGCTCCATGGCCTGCACGGGCTCCTGGCGCTCGTCGTCATGGTCATCGCGGCCGTGATCGCGCACCGGGGCATGCGCGACCTCGGGCTCAAGCGTGCTTCGCACGGCGGCGGGCACGCAGATGCCGCGCCACCTCCACCACTGCCGTAACCGCGACGGCGATTCCGAACGCGAGGAGGAGCCCCTTCCAGGGCTCCTCCTCGAATGTCTTGCCGCCGAAGTAGCCGAGCAGGACGGTGTAGGTGCCCCAGATCGCCGCCGCGATCGCGTCGAAGACGAGGAACTTGCGCCAGCTGACCGCGCTCGTGAAGCCGGCGGTGAACGTCGTCACCGTACGGCCGCCGGGGATGAAGCGCGCGACGATGATCAGATACCACCCCCGCTCGCGCAGCGTCCTGTCGGCCCACGCGAGCCGCTGCTTCGACTTCTCGCTCGAGAAGAACCGATTCGTGATCCGCTCCCCGAGGAAGTGGCCGCCGGCGAACGAGATGTTGTCGCCCACGAACGCGCCGGCCGCGGCGGCGAGGACGACGAACTCGACGGAAAGGCCGCCCGTGCCTGCGACCACGCCCGCCGCGATGGCGGTCGCCTCGCTCGGCACGATCGGGAAGAACGCGTCCAGCATCGCGATCGCGAAGACGATCAGATAGCTCCAGTTCGATCCGGAGACGGCGTCGACGATCGAGCTGAACACTTCCCGCATCCTCGCAGAGAGCGGTGTCGCGATGATGCAGGCGATGGCCTTCCAACCGCTCAGCGGCGTCCGCGTGCTCGACCTGACGAGTTCGCTCGCCGGCCCGACCGCGACCGAGATCCTCGGCGCGCTCGGCGCGGACGTCGTCAAGATCGAGCATCCCGGCCGCGGCGACGAGGCGCGCGACTGGGGCCCGCGCTTCTTCGAGGGCGGCAGCGTCATGTTCTTCGCGGCGAACGCCGGCAAGCGCTCGCTCGCGCTCGACCTGAAGTCGCCCGAGGGGCTCGAGGTGCTGCTCCGCCTCGTCGACGGCGCCGACGTGGCGGTGCAGAGCCTCCGGCCTGGGACGGCGGAAAGACTCGGCCTCGGCCCGGACGTGCTGCGCGAGCGGAACCCGCGCCTCGTCTACGCCACGATCGGCGCCTTCGGCCGCAGCGGCCCGCTCGCCTCGGAGCCGGGCTACGACCCGCTGATGCAGGCGGCGGCCGGGATCATGAGCGTCACCGGCGAGCCCGACGGGCATCCCGTCCGGGTCGGGGTCTCGCTGATCGACATCGGCACCGGCGTCTGGGCGGCGCTCGCGATCGTCGCCGCGCTGCACGAGGGGCAGGGGCGAACGCTCGACCTCTCGCTCTACGAGACCGCGCTCTCGCTCGTCCCGTACCAACTCGTCGACGTCCTCGCCGGCGGCGTGCCGGCCGGCCGGCACGGCACGGCGTTCCCGCTGATCGTCCCCTACCAGGTGTTCGAGACGGCCGACGGCGAGCTGATGATCGTGGCCGCCAACGACCGTCTCTTCGAGAAGACGTGCCAGGCACTGGGTACGCCAGAGCTGGCGGCCGACGAGCGCTTCCTGACGAACCCGCTCCGCGTCGCCAACCGCGAGCAGTTGATCCCGCTGCTGCAGGAGCGGATCGGCACCGAGCCGACGGACGCGCTGCTCGCCCGGCTCCGCGACGCGGGCGTCCCGGCATCGCCGGTGAACGACCTCGCCGCGGTGGCGGAGGAAGAGCAGTTGCGCGCGACCGGGATCCTGCAGGAGCTCGGTGGGCACGAGCTCGTCTCGCCGCCGTTCTCCGCGGACGGCGAACGCGTCCGCTACAGCTCCGAGCCGCCGCTCCTCGGCCAGCACAGCCGGGAGATCCTCGCCGAAGCCGGCTACGACGAGACCGGCATCGACGCGCTGGCGGCGAAGGGCGTCGTGCGCCTACGCCCGGTAGACGCGGCCGGGTAGCTCCCGGCCCAGGAGCTGCTCGAGCCACACGGCGACGCCGATCAGCGCGTCCAGGTCGACCCCCGTCGCGACGCGCTCGCGCTCGAGCAGGTACAGCACGTCCTCGGTCGCGACGTTGCCGGTGGCTCGGGGCGCGAAGGGGCAGCCGCCCAGGCCGCCGACGGACGCGTCGAGGAGCGTCGCTCCCGCCTCGACCGCCGACCACGCGCACGCGACGCCGGTGTGGCGCGTGTCGTGGAAGTGGCCGCCGACCGGGACGCCGAGGATGGACACGCGCTCCACGAGGCGCGCAACCGGCCGGGGCGTCGCGACGCCGATCGTGTCCGCGAGGACGACCTCCCCCGCTCCGGCGGCGACGAGCCGATCGGCCAGATCCGCGACGACGCCGGGATCGACCTCGCCCTCGAACGGGCAGCCGAACGAGCAGCTGATCGTCGCCGTCGACGGCCGGTCGGCCGCGTCGAGGATCCGCTCGACCCGCGTGGCCGCCTCCTCGAGCGAGGCGTTCCCGTTCCGCTGGTTGAAGGACTCGGTTGCGGCGAGCGTGACATTGACCCGGTCGAGCGTCGTCGCCGCGAGGCGCTCCCAGCCGCGCTCGTTGAGGACGAGCCCGGAGAGCTCCGCGTCCGGCTCGCCCGCGGCGCGCACGACCTCCTCGGCGCCGGCCATCTGCGGGACCCGCTCGTCGCTGACGAAGCTGACCGCCTCGATCCGCGGCAGCCCCGCGGCCGCCAGCCGGCGCACCAGCTCCGCGCGGACGTTCGGCGCGAGCGCCTCCGGCTCGTTCTGCAGCCCGTCCCGCGGCCCGACATCGCACAGCGTCAGCTTCACGCCGCGAGGCTACTCGTACTGGAGCGCCTCGAGCGGGTTCAGCTTCGCGGCGCGGCGCGCGGGAGTGATCGCCGCGAGCAGCCCCGCGATCACGGCCACGACCGACAGGATGACGAGCTGGCCGAGCGGCAGCTCGAAGCGGAGGTCGTACTGGCCGAGCGCGTTCGTCACGAGCGCCGCCAGGAAGATCCCGAGCGGAAGGCCGAGCGCGGCGCCGATCAGCGCGGTGATCACGCTCTCGTGCCGGATCATCCGCCGCGTCTGCCGCCGCGTCATCCCGACCGCGCGCAGCATCCCGAGCTCGCGCGTCCGCTCGAAGACGGAGAGCGCGAGCGTGTTCACCATCCCGAAGAGGCTGACGATCACGGACAACGCGAGCAGGACGTAGAGCAGCAGCAGGAACTGCTGGATCTCCTGGTCCTCCTTGTCGATCCACTCCGCCCGAGTCTGGATCCTCGTGTCCGGGAACGACTCGAGCGCGGTCTCGACACTCGCCTTCGTCGACGCCACGTTGCCGACGTTGAGCAGCGTGAAGCGGTTGCGCGGCCGGTCGTAGAGCTCATCGAACGCCTCCTGCGAGACGCTCGCCGTGCCGAGCAGCGGGTAGAACGGGCTGCCCTCGTAGATCCCCCGAACGACGAAGTCCTTCGTCTCGCCGCCCGTGGACCGGACCGTGAACGAGTCGCCGACGGCGAGATCCCGGTCCTCGGCGACGTTGTTCGGCACCAGCGCGCCGTCGTCGCCGAGTTGCGCGAGCACCGCGTTCGAGCCCTCTTCCCAGCGGAAGTCGTAGACCTGGGCGACCCGGTCGTCGAGGCCCGTCAGGTTCGCGCCGTCGCCCTCGATCTGGGCGATGTCCTGCCGGACGTTGCTGAACGTCTCGACGCCGTCCGCCTCCGCGGCGGCCGTGCCGACGGCGGCCGGGAACTCGGAGTAGCCGTCCTGCGAGGTGACGATCAGATCAGCCTGGATCTGGCGCTCGATCGCATCGCTGTTGGACACGCGGAGGCCGTTGGCGAGCACGGAGATGAAGGTCACGAGCGCGATCCCGATCATCAGCGCCGCCGCGGTCGCGGCGGTGCGGCCCGGGTTCCGCTGCGCGTTCCGCTCGGCGATCGCGCCGGCGGCGCCGCCCACGCGCCGCGCGGGGATGCCGATCACCCGCACGAGCGGGCGGACGAGCCGTGAGGAGAGCATCGCGACGCCGATGAACAGCGCGAGCACGCCGAGGCCGAGCAGGATGAAGCGGTCGCCGGTGGCGATCGTGTCGGAGAGCGTCGCGTAGCCCAGGGTGAGCACCGCGAGTGCGACGACGACGATCGCGATGTACGGCGTGAAGTGGGCGAACCGGCCCTTCGGCAGCGTCGCACCCTCCCGCACGGCTGCGATCGGAGGCACGCGGGTCGCGCGAATCGCCGGGAGGAGGCCGGCGACCAGCGTCACGAGCGTCCCGACGAGCAGCGAGACGACGATCGTCCGGGTCGCGAAGACGGTGGCTGTCTGCGGCAGGTCGAGGTTCAGCGCCTTGAAGAGCGCGTTCAGGCCGACCGCGAGCCCGAGGCCGCTGAACAGGCCGACGAGCGACGCGCCGAAGCCGATCACGAGCGCCTCGAGGATCACCGATCGCAGCACCTGACGCCGCGACGCGCCGAGCGTGCGCAGGGTGGCGAACTCCCGCATCCGCTGCGCGACCGTGATCGAGAGCGTGTTGAAGATGACGAACGCGCCGACGAAGAGCGCGATCCCGGCGAAGGAGAGCAGGAAGTAGCGGATGATCGTCGTGAAGGTGGCGATCTCGCTGGACTGCTCGTTCGCCTCCTCGACGCCCGTGCGCACGGTGACGTCGCTGCCGAGCGCCGACCGGATCCGCTCCGTCAACTGCTCCGGCGTGGTGCCGTCGGCCGCCGCGACCTGGACGGCGTCGAGCTTGCCTTCCATGTCCAGCAGCTTCTGCGCCGTCGGGACGTCGAAGATCGCGAAGGTCGCGCCGCCGATCGAGCTCAGCTCGCCGTACTTGGCGATGCCGACGATCTCGAACTGCTGCGCGGGCCCGAGCGCAGCGACGCCGATCCGATCGCCGACCTCCAGGCTCTCGTCCCCGGCGACGCCCTCGTCGATCGCCACTTCGCCGCCCCCGCTCGGCCACCGGCCCTCGACGAGGTTGAGCGGGTTGAAGCGGTCGTACTCCGGCTCGGTCTCGAGCCCGAACGCGAACGACGGCGCGCCGCCGGTGTCGATCGCCTCCCCGTCCGGCCGCAGCAGCTTCGTCTGGAAGTCCTGCAGCGAGCCCGTGGCCACCTCGACCCCGTCGATCTCGCGCACGCGCTCGAGCGTCTCCTCCGGGATCGGCGGCGCCTGCGCCGACTCGCCCTCGAAGCTGAAGCCGGGGTCCTTGCCGGTCACGACCGTGTCCGTGCCGGCGTACGAGTCGAAGAAGATCGAGTCGAACGCCTTGTCGATCGTGTCGGTCAGGACGTAGGCGCCGCTCATCATCGCGACGCCGAGGACGATCGCGAGCGCGGTCAGCACCGTGCGCAGCTTGCGCCCGGCAAGGCTCTTGAGCGCGAACCTGATCATCGCGCGACGGTTTCCGTGTCCGCGGCCTCCGTCGTCGCGATCCGGTTCAGCGTCTCGAGGATCTCTGCCTGCGTCGCACCCGGCACGTCGCTGACGATCCGGCCGTCGGCGAGGAAGAGGATCCGGTCGGCGATCGCGGCCGCCCGGGCCTCGTGCGTGACCATCACGGTCGTCTGCCCGTAGGCGTCGACCGAGTCGCGCATGAGCGTGAGGATCTCCGAGCCGGTCGCGGAGTCGAGGTTGCCCGTCGGCTCGTCCGCGAAGAGCACCGTCGGCTTGGAGACGAGCGCGCGTGCGATCGCGACCCGCTGCTGCTGCCCGCCGGAGAGCTCGGACGGCCGGTGGTGCAGCCGGTCTGCGAGCCCGACCTTGTCGATCAGGCCGCGGAACCACTCCGCGTCCGGCTTCTCGCCGGCGATCGAGAGCGGCAGCGTGATGTTCTCCTCTGCGGTCAGCATCGGCAGCAGGTTGAAGAACTGGAAGACGAAGCCGATGTGACGCCGACGCAGCTTCGTCAGGTCGGAGTCCTTCAGCGTCGTGATCTCTGTTCCGGAGATCTCGACGGTGCCGGTGGTCGGCTTGTCGAGCCCGGCGAGGATGTGCATCAGCGTCGACTTGCCCGACCCCGACGGGCCCATGACGGCCGTCAGCTTGCCCTGGTCGACGCCGAGCGAGACGCCCTTGAGCGCGTCGACTGCGGTGTCGCCTTCTCCATAGCGGCGCGTGACGTCGTCGGCGACGACGACGGCGCCCGGCTTTCCGTTCTCCATCTGCCCTCCCTGGCGGTCTCGCACGACCCTACTCGGTCGCAGGGACGCCGCAGGGGCGGTTAACCACACCTTTGCCGAGCAGGGCTACGCCGCGTGCATCCGCCTCCCGGCCTCGGTGAGGACGTCGCCGAGGATGCCGACCATCTCGTCGAACTCGGCCTGGCCCGCGACGAGCGGCGGCGAGATCTGGATCACAGGGTCGCCCCGGTCGTCGGCACGGCAGATCAGGCCGCGCTCGAACAGGGCCCCCGAGAGATAGCCGCGGAGCAGGCTCTCGCACTCCTCGTCCGAGAACGACTCGCGCGTCTCTTTGTTCTTGACGAGCTCGAGCGCATAGAAGTACCCGGTCCCGCGCACGTCGCCGACGATC
>JANPKC010000162.1:0-14412 GCA_031425855.1 Actinomycetes bacterium
GACGGGAGATAGCCGACGAGACCCTCCGCGGCGCCCCACAAGTCAAAGCCCTCGAGATGCCGCAATTAGACGGAGAGGCAGAACACCTTTAGCAGGAAAGACAGAACGAGCGGGTCGAGCGCCGGGCGAGCGGGGGCGCGCGTCGGAATCGCGTCGAGCCGGTCGAGGAAGCGGGTCAGCGCCGTGAACGCGCGCTCGTTCGACTCCTGCTCGGTGAAGAGCCGCAACATCGCCTCGGCGCCGATCATGCCGACTGCGAGCCGGTAGGAGTCCTCCCGCGTCTCGTGATGCGACGCGCGCAGATCTGCGCCGGTCACCGTCTGCAGCTCGCCGGAGCCCTGGTGCAGCATCAGCTCGACGTGCGAGAGCGGCTCCAGCCGGGCGCCGAAGCGGGACTTCGTCCGCCGGACGCCCTTTGCCACCGCTCCGACCCGGCCGCGGTCGGCGGTGTAGACGTGCAGCACGCGGTCGGCCTCGCCGAGGCGGAACGAACGCAGCACGACCGCCTCCGTCCTGTACGTCCGGCCCATCCTCCGAGTCTAGAGAGGGCAGCCGACGGGAACGATCTGCCGCTCGTCTACGTTGTACGACCGATGAGCAGGATCCAGATCTACACCACGCGCTGGTGCGGCTACTGCGTTCGCGCCAAGACGCTCCTCGACGGCAAGGGCATCGCCTACGAGGAGATCGCGCTCGACGACGATCCCGCGTTCCGCCGCAACCTCCAGGAGCTCACCGGCGGCTGGACCGTTCCCCAGATCCTGATCGACGGGACGCCGATCGGCGGCTACACCGAGCTCTGGCGGCTGGACAAGTCGGGCCAGCTCGACGCCCGACTCGCCGCCTAGACTCGCGGCACGGACGACTCGCTTCTCCACCGGACGTCACGATCGGCGGCGCCGTTCCTGACCGCCTTCGCCGCCGTCGCCGGGCTCGGCGCGGCCGACGGCGGCTATTTCCCGAGCGACTGGGGGCTCGCGACGATCGCGCTCGTCCTCGTCGCCGCGACAGCCGTCCTCGTCGCCGACCTGCCGCGCCCCGGCCGCCTCGAGCTCGCATTCCTCGCCGGTCTCTCGGCTCTCGCCCTCTGGGCGGCGCTGTCGACGCTCTGGTCGCCGGGTGCGAGCGCGCCGGTCATGGAGGCGGAGCGCGGGCTGCTCTACGTCGCCGCGGCCGCGGCGGCGATCGTGCTGCTCTCGTTCCGCGAGGCGTTCGCAGCGCTGCTGGGCGGCGTCGTGGCAGGTGTGGTCGCGCTCTCGGCCTACGCGCTCGCGACCAGGCTCTTCCCCGGACGGATCGGCGGGGCGTACGACCCGTCGAGCGGCTACCAGCTCGCCGAGCCACTGGGCTACTGGAACGCGCTCGGCCTGCTCGCGGCCGTCGCGATCCTGCTCGCCGCCGGTTTTGCGGCGCACGGCGCGCACCTCCTGACGAGGATGCTGGCCGCCTCGTCGCTGGTCGTGCTGCTGCCGACGCTCTACTTCACGTTCAGCCGGGGCGCGCTGGCCGCGCTCGTTCTCGGCGCGCTCGCGCAGGTGCTCGGCGACCCGCGCCGCGCGCGGTTGCTGGCATCGGGCCTGCTCCTCGGCCTCCCCGCTGCGCTCGGCGTGCTGCAGGCCTCCCGCTACCACGCGCTCACCGCCCCGGGCGACTCGCTCACGACCGCACAGCGCGAGGGCCGAGAGCTGGCGGCGATCCTCGTCGTGCTCGGGCTCGTCGCCGCCGCAGCCGCGGTGGCGCTCCACGTCGCGGAGGGGCGCGTGCGCTTCTCGGGACGAGCGCAGTCCGTGTTCGTCGCCGCCGTCGGGATCGCGGCGCTCCTGACCGCCGTGGGGGCGCTTGCCGCCGCGGGCGGGCCCGTCGAGGCGGTCGAGCGGGCGTCGGACGCATTCGGCGAGTCCCCCCCGCCCGGCGACGGTGACCTGCAGCGCCGGCTCCTCAGCGCCTCGGGGAACGGGCGCGGCGACTACTGGCGCGTCGCCTGGGGGATGGTTCGCGACGAGCCGGTGCTCGGCGCGGGGGCGGGCGGATTCGAGGCCGCGTGGTTTCGCGAGCGGGAGGTCGCCTTCCACGCCCGCGACGCGCACAACCTCTACCTCGAGACGCTGGCCGAGCTGGGACCGCTCGGGCTCGTGCTCCTGCTCGGTACGCTCGCGCTCCCGCTCGCAGCCCTGCCCGTCGCCCGCCGGCTTGCGTACGCGCCGGCCGCGGTCGGGGCGTTCTCCGCGTACCTCCTCCACGCGGCCGTCGACTGGGACTGGGAGATGCCCGCGGTCACGATCGCGGCGCTCTGCTGCGGGGCCGTCCTGCTCGCACGAACCCGTCCGGACGAGCCGCCCTGGCTGACGGGGCGGCGGCGCGCCGTCGCGCTCGGCCTGCTGGCGCCGATTGCCGCGGTCGCGCTCGTGGCACACGTCGGCAACCGCGCTGCGGCGGCGAGCATCGCTGCGACGGACACCGGCGACCCGGAGCGCGGTCTCGACGAGGCGAAGCGCGCTGCCGCGTGGGCGCCGTGGTCGGAGGAGGCGTTGCAGCTCCGCGGCCAGGCGGAGCTCGCGCTCGGCGACGACGTCGCAGCGCGGCGGAGCCTTTCCCGCGCGCTCGAGCGGAACCCGCAGAGCTGGAGCACATGGCTCGATCTAGCCCTAGCGAGCCGAAACGGCGAGCGCGACCGGGCTCTCGATCGGGTGGAGGCACTCAACCCGTTGAGCGCCGAGGCCGATGAACTCCGAACAAATCCTTAACCACCGCGGACGCAGGTGTTTCGCCTGACCAGCGTCCACCCTACGAGACGCATGAAATCTCCGCAGCTTATGAAGGGAGCCCAGTTGAAGAATTCCACGAAGAAGAGCCCGCGCATCGCAGCCGCCGCAGTGATGGTGGCCTGCATGCTCGTCGCCGCCGCCGCGCTCGGCGGGGTCGGTCACGCCCAGAACGTGATCACCGCCGCCCAGGGCGCATACGGCAAGAAGGTGACGGTCTGCCACAAGGGCAAGAAGACGATCAGCATCGGCAAGAGCGCCTGGCCGGCCCATCAGCGCCACGGCGACACGCTCGGGTCGTGCTCGAGCGCCGCGGCGAAGGCTGCCAAGGCCAAGAAGGCGAAGGCTGCGAAGGCTGCAAAGCTGAAGGCCGCGAAGGCCAAGGCTGAAAAGGCCAAGGCGCAGGAGAAGAAGTCCGAGCACAAGCCGGGGAACCCCGGCAAGGGCAAGGGTAAGGGCGGCAAGGGCTAGTCCCGATCCCGTCGATCTGCCGAGAGGCCCGGTGCAGACCGGGCCTCTCGCATTTCTAGGGCAGGATCTCGGACAGACGCCTGGCAGCGGGGGCAGAACCAGGTGCCGCGCCCGCCGACTCTCGTCTTCGTCAGGGGCGTCCCGCAGCGGTCGCACGGCTCGCCGGTGCGTCCGTAGGCCCGGAACTCGTTCTGCATCGTGCCGGCCGAGCCGTCCGGGAGGCGGTAGTCCGAGAGCGTCGAGCCCTGCCGTGCGATCCCGAGCTCGAGCGCCTTCCGGATCGCGCGGTGCAGGCGGCGCAGCTCGGCCGCATCGAGCGAGCCGGCCGGGCGGAGCGGGTGGAGCTGGGCGTACCAGAGCGCCTCGTCCACGTAGATGTTGCCGAGCCCGGCGAGCGTGCGCTGGTCGAGCAGCGCGGCCTTGAGCGGCGCCCGCCGACCCTCGAGACGATCGCCGAGGCCCTTCGCGGTGAAGGCGGCGACGAGCGGCTCCTCGCCGAGGCGGGCTCCGAGGTACGGCTCCAGCTCTCCCGGCTCGAGCAGGAGCCACGTGCCGAAGCGTCGCACGTCCCGGTAGCCGACGGTGGTGCCGTCGTCGAGCCGCAGCAGTGCGCGGACGTGGGACGTCTCCCCCGGCTCGTGCACGAGGCTGCCGGTCATCCGCAGGTGGATCAGGAGCGCTCGGCCGGACGCGAAGCGGACGATCAGGTACTTGCCGCGGCGGTCGACCTGCTCGACCCGCTCCCCGGTGAGCTCCGCCGCGACTTCGAGCGGGTCCTCCGGGCGGGTCAGCCGAACGTCGTCGATCTCGACGTGCTCGAGCCGCCGCCCCTCTAGCGCCGGCGCGATCGCGCGCCGGACGCTCTCCACTTCCGGCAGCTCAGGCACGAGCGAGCTTGTGTTGTTTCAACACAAACTCTCCCCCAGGCGCGATCGCCGGCGCTGCGCAGGGTGCTTGTGTTGTTTCAACACAAGCACGGACACGCGACGACATCGAGGTGGAGCGGGGGCTCGCGCGGGGGCTCGTCGCCGCGCTCGTACGCGGCGAGCACCGCCGCGACTCCGACGGCTCCGCTCGCCTCGTCGGCGGCGTGCACCTCGGCGAGCACGTCGCCCGCCGCGACGCTCGCGCCGCGCTTGACGCGGCAGACGACGCCGACGGCGTGGTCGATCGAGTCCTCCTTCGTCCGCCGCCCGGCGCCGAGATGCAGCGCCGCCATGCCGACTGCGATCGCGCCGAGCCGCACGACTGAGCCCGCCTGCTGCGCGCGCACCTCCAGCACGACAGGCGCGCGGGGAAGCGCGGCCGGATCGGGGTCGCCTCCCTGCGCGCGGATCCAGCGCTCGTAGACGGCGAGCGCGGAGCCGTCCGCGATCGCCGCCTCAGCGCGCCGCCTCCCCTCGACCTCGTCGATCCCGAGGTCGGAGAGCGCCAGAAGCCGCGCGCATGCGTCCAGCACGAGCTCCGTGAAGTCGGGCGGGCCTTCGCCGCGAACCGTGTCGCGCGCCTCGGCGATCTCGAGCGCGTTGCCGACCGCCGCGCCGAGCGGCTGATCCATGTCGGTGAGCAGGCAGACGACCTCGCGGCCCGCGTGCTCGCCGAGCTCGAGCATCGTCTGCGCGAGCGCCCGCGCGTCGTCGAGCGTCTTCATGAAGGCGCCGTCGCCGACCTTGACGTCGAGCACGATCGCGTCCGCGCCGCCGGCGATCTTCTTCGACATGATCGAGGAGGCGATCAGCGGCAGGATGTCGACCGTCCCCGTCACGTCGCGGAGCCCGTAGAGCTTCTTGTCCGCCGGGACGAGGTCGTCGGTCTGGCCGACGATCGCCAGCCCGACATCCTTCACCTGCTCCACGAACCGGTCGACGGAGAGGTCGACGCTGAAGCCCGGGATCGACTCCAGCTTGTCGAGGGTGCCGCCGGTATGCCCGAGCCCGCGGCCGCTCATCTTCCCGACCGGGACGCCGCACGCGGCCACGATCGGGCCGACCGCGATCGTCGTCTTGTCCCCGACGCCGCCGGTCGAGTGCTTGTCGACGACCTTCCTGCCGAGCGCGGCTCCGAGGTCGAGCGTGCGTCCGCTGCGGATCATCGCGTCGGTGAGCGCGTACGTCTCCGCGGGGGTCATGCCGCGGAAGTAGACGGCCATGCAGAACGCCGCCAGCTGGTAGTCGGGGATCTCGCCGCGGGCGTAGCCGAGGATCAGCTCCGAGATCTCGGCGGCCGGGAGCTCCTCCCCGTTCCGCTTCCGCTCGATCAGCTCCGCGGGGTGGATCACGGCGCCAGGATCGGCGACCCCGGGATCCCGCGGCCTGGAGCCTTCCCGCCGAGCCAGGCGTTGACCGTCGCGCCGACGTCGCCGAACTCGCCCTCGTGGACTGCCCCCTTGGCGTTCCGCCCCGCGGCGTACGCCAGCAGCAACGCGTGCTCCCGGGAATGGTCCGTGGACGGGGTCGTCGGATCGCAGCCGTGGTCGGAGGTGATGATCAGGAGGTCGCCGGGCCGCAGCGCCTCGAGGATGTCCTCGAGCCGGCGGTCGAAGTCCTGCAGGCAGCGGTGGAAGTTGACCGGGTCGTTCCGGTGACCCCAGAGCATGTCCGTCTCGACGAGGTTCGTGAAGACCAGCCCCTCGTCGATCGTCTGCAGCAGCTCGACGGTCTTGTTGATCCCGTCCACGTTCGACTTCGTCGGGAACGACTCGTCGATGTCGCAGCCGGCGAAGATGTCGCTGATCTTCCCGACCGCATGCACCTTCTGGCCCGCGTCGCGGATCAGCGAGAGGTAGTTCGGGCGGCGCGGCTCGAGCGAGAAGTCGTGCCGGTTCGGCGTCCGCTCGTAGCTGCCGGGCGCGCCGGCGAAAGGACGCGCGATCACGCGTCCGACCGCGTGCTTGCCGGTCAGCAGCTCCCGTGCGGCCCTGCACGCCTCGTAGAGCTCCTCGAGCGGGATCGTCTCCTCGTGCGCGGCGATCTGGAAGACCGAGTCGGCCGACGTGTAGACGATCCACTTACCGGTCTTCTGGTGCTCCTCGCCCAGCTCCTGGATGATCTCGGTGCCCGACGCCACCTTGTTGCCGAGCACCCCGCGGCCGGTCCTGTGCATGAACGGGTCGATCACGTCGTGCGGGAAGCCGTGGGGGTACGTCGGCATCGCCGTCGGCGTGACGACGCCGATCATCTCCCAGTGGCCCGTCGTCGTGTCCTTGCCCTTCGAGCGCTCGAGCAGACGGCCCGCGACGGCGGGCGCTCCCGGTTGAGGCGGGCAGCCTTCCAGCTCCATCACGTTGCCGAGCCCGAGCGCCTCGAGCGCGGGCAGGTCGAGGCCTCCGACGGCGCGGGCCACGTTGCCGAGCGTGTTCGACCCCTCATCTCCGAACGAGGCCGCATCGGGCAACTCTCCCGCGCCGACGGCATCGAGCACGATCACGCAGGCCCGCGGCACCCGGCTATTGTAGGGCGCGCATGGACACCGTCATCGGTCTACTCGGGCTTCTCGTGTACATCGTCACGATCATCGCGATCGCGGCGGGAGTGACGTGGCTCGTCGTCAAGCTCAGCCCCTCGAAGAGCCAGAAGCAGCTCGAGGCGCGGCAGCAGAAGTCCGGCTAGACGGCCGGGGCGCTCAGCACGTCTTCGAGCGGCGTGTAGTCGAGGCCGTGCGCCTCGGCGACGGCCTCGTACGTCAGCTTCCCGTCGACGACGTTGACGCCGCCGGCGAGCGTCCGGTCGCGCGCCACCGCCGCCGCGAGGCCGTGGTCGGCGATCGCCTCGACGTACGGGAGCGTCACGTTCGTCAGCGCCTTGGTCGACGTGATCGGTACCGCGCCGGGCATGTTCGCGACGCAGTAGTGGATGACGCCGTCGACGTCGTAGACCGGGTCGTCGTGGGTGGTCGCGTGCGAGGTCTCGGCGCAGCCGCCCTGATCGATCGCGACGTCGCAGAAGACGCTGCCCTGCTTCATCCCCTTCACCATCTCGCGTGTGAGCAGCTTCGGCGCGAGCGCGCCCGGGATCAGGACGGCGCCGATGACGACGTCCGCGTCCCGCACCGACTCCTCGATCTGGAGCGTCGAGGACATGACGAGGCTGACGCGGCCGTGCAGCGTCTCCTCGAGGTGGCGCATCCGGTCGACGGAACGCTCGAGGATCGTCACCTGGGCGCCGAGCCCGAGCGCGATCACGGCGGCGTTGTAGCCGACGATGCCGCCGCCGATGACGACGACCTTGCCGGGCGCGACACCCGCGACGCCGCCGAGCAGAAGCCCGCGGCCACCCTTCGGCCGCTCCAGGTAGTGCGCGCCGGCCTGGGCGGCGAGCCGGCCTGCGACCTCGCTCATCGGCGCCAGCAGCGGCAGCCGGCGATCATCCGTCTCGACGGTCTCGTATGCGACGCCGGTGATCCCGCTGTCGACCAGCGCGCGGGTGAGCGGCTCGTCGGCGGCGATGTGCAGATACGTGAAGAGGACGAGCCCCTCGCGGAGACGCGGATACTCGGACGCGATCGGCTCCTTCACCTTCAGCAGCAGCTCGGCGCTCTCCCAGACCTCGTCGACCGATGCGATCCGCGCCCCCGTGGCCGCGTACTGCTCGTCGGGGAACTGGCTGCCGGCACCGGCACCGCTCTCGACGACGACTTCGTGCCCGCGCTGGACGAGCTCGCGCGCTCCGGCCGGTGTCAACGCGACCCGGTACTCCTGCGGCTTGATCTCCTTGGCGACGCCGATGCGCATGGGGCGAGACGATACCGCTACCCAGCAGAGAGTCGCTCGACGAGGGCGCGCTCCTCGGGGCCGAGCCACGGCGGCTCGCCGGCGGCGGCATTCTCGGCGGCGCGCTCCGGCCTCGACGTGGCCGGGATGACGAGGTCGACGCGCGGGTCGGAGAGCGCCCACTTCAGCAGCGCCTGTGGCCATGTCTCGATCCCGAACGGGCGCAACGGCGCGATCTCGTCCGGTCCGGGAGGCCGCCGAAGCAGTGAGCCGGAGCCGAACGGCTCCATCACGACCACCGCGACGCCGAGATCCTGGGCGAGCGGCAGCAGCTCCCGCTCGGCCGAACGCTCGCCCGGGTTGAGCGGGATCTGAAGGGAATCGAAGCGCCCGGTACGGAGCGCGCGCGCGAGCTCGCCGAAGGTCGACGGCGAGTAGTGGGTGACGCCGAGCTTCCCGATCCGGCCGTCGTCGCGCGCCTTCTCGAGCCAGGGCAGGTGCTGCTCCCAGGCGACGAGGTTGTGGACCTGCTCGACGTCGACGCGACCGAACCAGGCGAGCTGGTCATCGAGCTGGCGGCGCGCATCCTCGGACGACGGGTTCCAGATCTTCGTCAGCACGGTCACGTCGTCGCGGCGCGTCGCGAGCGCCGCTCCGAGCGCCTGCTCGGAGCCGTACATCGGTGAGCTGTCGAAGCAGCGGCTGCCGGCGTCGAGCGCTGCGGCGACGATCTCGCCGGCGAGCACGGGATCGTCTCGGAAGGTGTTCCAGGTGCCGAGGCCCACGACCGGGCCGAGCCGGCGCTCCTCCATCAGCCGAGCAGGCGACGCGCGACGGCGCCTGCGGCGTAGGCGGCCCGGAAGAACGCGGGGTCGTCGTCCGGACCCCGCCCCATATGGGCGAGCGGGAGATCCCCACAGGCGACCTCCCAACCTTCACCATCCCGGTCGTCCGGCAGGGCGATGTCCGCAATAGACAGCTCGAGCACGGTCTGTGCATGGTGCGACACACCGCGGTGACGGTCGCGCGGATCGGCGTCCGACGTTCGAACCGCAAGGACGGGCCGTCCACCGAGGGCCGCGGCGACGTTGGCCGCGTCGGCGAGCGCGAGAGCACCGTGGCCGAGCCGCGTCCCCGTCCCCACGATGCCGGGTCCGAGAGCGCAGACGATCGCATCATGGCCGGCCCGGGCGAGGGCGAACGCTGCGGCCGACGTGACACAGTCGCTGTCACCCTCGACGCAGGGCGCGACGGCGATCGCCTTGCCGATGAGGCCTCGTGCCTTCAACAGCCGGACCGTGTCCGAGAGCGAAACCGGGAGCGCACCGCCTTGCACCTGCACGTACGCGACCCGGCGCCCGGCGAGCGCGGCGCACACGGGCGCCACCTGGCTGTGGAGCGTGCAGAGGACGACCGGCATCCCATCGAGCGAGTCCGCCGGCGCAGCCGATTCCTCCTCGTAACGGACTGCCACCTGGCCGGGCGTGTACGGCAACGCCATCACGTGCGCGCCCTCCTCCGGCGCCAGCCCGAGCCCACGCGTGAGGTTCGCGTAGAGGACGTCGAAGCCGCCGGAGCCGAGCTCGAGCAGCCGCGCCTGCTCGTTCACGAGCACGTCGTCCCCCACCTCGACGTCGCCGGTGAGCCGCGGATAGGCGATGCACGGGATCCCGTCCACCTCGAGCCTGACGAGGCCGGGCACCTCCTCGGCGATTGCCGAGACGGTCCCGCGCCTAAGGCCGAGCGGCATCTCGGGCGACGTCGACCAGCGCCAGCGTCACCTCGACCATCGCGTCGAGGTCGGCGGCCGCGATGTGCTCCTCGGCGGTATGGATCGCCGCCATCCCGTTCGCCAGGTTGAGGCAAGGCAGGCCCTTCGCGTTGAAGACGTTCGCGTCGGCGCCCCCGCCGGTGAGGGTCGGGATCAGCTCGTAGCCGCAGCGCTCGAGCGCGGTCGCGGCGAGACGCACGACCGGGTCCGAGTCCTTGAACCGGTAGCCCTGGTACGTCTCGCTGACTTCCGTCTCGAGCGTGCACTCGGCCACGCTGGCGGCGAACGCGAACGTGTCGAGCATCTCCTGGACGAGGTCTGCGAGCTTCCGCGCGTCGTGCGAGCGGGCCTCGGCCTGGAGCTCGCACCACTCGGGGACGATGTTCCGCGCGCTGCCGCCGCGGATCAGGCCCACGTTCGCCGTCGTCTCCTCGTCGATCCGGCCCAGACGCAGGTCGGCGATTGCCTTCGATGCGGCCGCGATGGCGGAGCGCCCCTCCTCGGGAACCATTCCCGAGTGTGCGGGGCGCCCGTGGAAGCGGACGAGCATCGAGCGCTGGTAGGGCGCGCCCATGATCACGTCGCCGATCGGGGCGGCCTGGTCGTAGACGAAGCCCAACTCGGCCTCGAGCTTCGTGTGGTCGAAGGCGCCGGCGCCGACGAGGCCGACCTCCTCCTTGGGCGTGAAGACGAGTTCGACGCCCCCGTGCGGCCGTCCCTCCTCGACGATCCTGCGCGCCGCCTCGATCATCGCCACGACCGCCGACTTGTTGTCCGCTCCCAGGATCGTCCCGCCGGCGTTCCGGACGACCTCGTCTTCTCCGACCACCGGCTCGAGCGGCCCTTCCGGCGGCACCGTGTCGAGGTGCGCGCAGAAGAAGATCGGCGTCCCGCCCGGGACGCGGCCGGGCAGGCGGCACAGGAGATTCCCGATCGTGGAGCCGATCGCGGGGCCGGCGTCGTCCTCCTCCACGTCGAGCCCGAGCGCCCGTAACTCGCCGAGCACGCGGTCGGCCACCGCGCGCTCCTCTCCCGAGGGGCTCGGAATCCCGCACAGCTCGGTGAAGAGATCGAGGGCGCCGGGCACCCGCCGATCCTAGTCTGCGGCACATCCCCTCCCCGAACCTCCGTCAAGCTTCTACAATCTCAACATGGCTACCGCCGTTGCGAACGAGCTGATTCAACTCACACTGGTCGGTGAGGCGATCGAGGCAGGCCCCGTCGCCGTCTTCGTCGCCGACGACGACGGCCGCTACCTCGCCGTCAACGCCTACGCGTGCGAGCTCCTCGGCTACGAGCGCCACGAGTTGCTCGACCTGCGGGTCACCGACGTCGCGGTCAATCCGGACGCAGCGAACGACTACGAGGGCATGCGGCGCCGCGGCGACAACACGGGCCTCACGATCCTCCGAAAGAAGGACGGCAGCGAGCTGCAGATGCACTTCCGTGCCTCCGCGACGAAAGTCGGCGGCATGGCGCTCTGGATCGGCGTCTGCTGGCCCGTCGACGGCTAGCCGGCAGCGCGTAGCCGCACGCCCGCGCGGTCGCGCCTGCGCTCGGCCGCCGCACCGACGAATTCGCGGAAGAGCGGCGCCGGCCTCGTCGGCCGAGACTTGAACTCCGGGTGGAACTGGCTCGCGACGAACCAGGGATGGTCGGGCAGCTCGATGATCTCCACCAGGCGGCCCTCCTGGAACGTCCCCGAGACGACGAGCCCGGCGGCGATCAGCTGGTCGCGGTACTGGTTGTTCACCTCGTAGCGGTGCCGGTGGCGCTCGTGGACGACCGCCTCGTCGTACACGTCGCGGGTGCGCGTCCCCTCGGCGAGCTCGACCGCCTGCGCGCCGAGCCGCATGGTGCCGCCGAGATCCTCGATCTCCTTCTGCTCGGGAAGCAGGTCGATCACGGGGTACGGCGTCTCGGGGTCCATCTCCGTCGAATTGGCGCCGTCGAGCCCGGCGACGTGCCGCGCGAACTCGGAGACGGCGACGTGCATGCCGAGGCAGATGCCGAGGTACGGGATCCCGCGCTCGCGCGCGACCTGGCATGCGAGGATCTTCCCCTCCCAGCCGCGCGAGCCGAAGCCGCCCGGCACGAGCACGCCGTCGACCTGCTCGAGCAGCTCTGCCGTCTCCTCGTAGGACATGTTCTCGGCGTCGACCCACTGGACCCGGACGCGCGCGCCCTGGTGCAGGCCCGCGTGCTTGAGCGCCTCGTGCACCGAGAGGTAGGCGTCGTGGAGCTTCACGTACTTCCCGACGAGCGCGATCGTGACCTCGTCGCGCGGCTCCCCGATCTTGTCCATCAGGTCCTGCCACTCGCCGAGCACCGCAGGCGGCGCGTCGATCCCCAGCTTCTGGACGACGAGCTCGTCGAGCCCCTGCGCCTGCAGCACCGCCGGCACGAGGTAGACGTCGGAGACGTCGGGCGATGCGATCACGGACTGGATGTCGACATCGGCGAACAGCGCGATCTTGTCCTTGATGTCCTGCGAGAGCTCCTCGTGCGAGCGGCAGACGATCACGTCGGGGTGGATACCGATCCGCCGCAGCTCGTTGACCGAGTGCTGCGTCGGCTTCGTCTTCAACTCCCCGGCGGCCTCGATGAACGGGACGAGCGTGCAGTGGAGATAGAGCACGTTCTCCTGCCCCACCTCGCGCCGGAACTGGCGGATCGCCTCCAGGAACGGCAGCGACTCGATGTCGCCGACCGTGCCGCCGATCTCGGAGATGACGATGTCGACGGGCGCCGCCTTCGCCGCACGCTTGATCCGAGCCTTGATCTCGTTCGTTATGTGAGGGATCACCTGGACGGTGGCGCCGAGGAACTCGCCCTTGCGCTCCTTCCGCAGCACGGCGTCCCAGATCGCGCCGGCGCTGTGGCTGGCGTTCCGGGACATGTTCTCGTCGACGAAGCGCTCGTAGTGGCCGATGTCGAGGTCGGTCTCGGCGCCGTCCTCGGTGACGAACACCTCGCCGTGCTGGAACGGGCTCATCGTGCCCGGATCGACGTTCAGGTACGGGTCGAACTTCTGCGCCTGCACCCGGAGCCCGCGAGATTTCAGCAGCCGCCCGAGCGAGGCGGCGACGATGCCCTTGCCCAGCGCGGAGACGACACCGCCGGTGACGAAGATGTACTTCGTCTGCCCGGTCTCGTTCGCGCTCATACGGGTTGCCTGCCCCAGCTGTCCACCTGGCGAAACACCGGCGTCCTTTCGATCAGCGCGCCGAGCGAGCGCCGCTCGCCGAGGAGGGTGAGGCCCGCGAGCGCCGCGATCGCGCTCCAGCGCTGCCTCTCCGTGAGCCTGCCCACGGACCTGAAACCTAGCACGGCGCCGAGCGTGTTCGAACCGGAGTCACCGAGCATCGCCATCTCTCGAAGATCGTAGGGCGCGAGCAGGACGGCCACCGCCTTCGGCGCTCGCAGCGGGATCGAGAGCGCGAAGTACGCTTTCAGCGCGCGTCCCGGCTTCGTGTCGAGCTGGTTGAGCGTGTTCGCGGCGAGGCCGACCAGCAGCGCGCCGGAGAGCGAGCGTGTGCGCAGCAGGGCGTACGCGGGGATGCCGACGAGCTTGAGGACGCCCGTCGTCGCGCCCGAGCCGAGATGGGCGCGGAAGCCGCGCTCCTCCCCGCTCCAGAGGTCGTCGGCGACGCCGAGCACGGCGACGGGCGCCACCGCTGGGTGCGCGACGCCGACGAGCCACCCGACGATCGGCAGCCGCAGGCCGCGGTGGTTGCGCCCCTGCGGCCCGAACGCGAGCAGGATGTCGCGGAGCTGACGGCCCCGGTGGAGGAAGCCGCGGAGGTCGCGCCCGGTCGCGCGGTGCTCGAGCTCGACCTCGGTCTCGGTGACCGCCAGCCCGGCTCGTACCGCGTCGGCCGTCATCGCGGTCTCGCACCCGAAGCCGCCGGCGAGGGGGAACACGCGCGCCCGCGCGCGCTGGGTCAGCCGGCGCTGGCCGGACAGGGGCTCCCGTGCCGCGTAGCCCGACGTGTGCTCGATCAGGCGGTGTGCGGCCTCCTTCGCGATCCCGAAGCCGCCGCCCTGCTTGCGCCTGAACGCCGCGACCGTCACGTCCGCGTCACCGCCGAGCAGCGGCCGCAGGTCGCCGCGCAGGTCCGCGTCGCAGAGCAGCAGCTCGCCCTCCGCCGCGGCCCGCTCGCCGAGCGTCAGCGCCTGCCCCTTGCCGCGGTGCGGCAGCCGGAGCACCCGCGCGCCCGCGGCCTCGGCGACCGCCGCAGTCCCGTCGCGCGAGCCGTCGTCCGCGACGATCACCTCGGCGCCCGGAAACCACCGCCGCAGCTCCTCGACCGTCGTCCCGATCCGCGCCTCCTCGTCGCGGGCGGCGATCAGGATCGTCAACGGCTCAGCCACTCGGCACGGGGAGCGGCTCGATCGCCGGCAGGAGCCGGTCGGCGGTGTCGCGGACGCCGTAGTCGCCCGCGGCGTCGAGGTCGGCGAGGACGAGCAGCATCGCGAGCGCCCCGACCGGCGTGTCGACGCCGTCGACGGTCGAAAGGCGGTACCGCTGGAAGACCGGGATCGCGCTCTGCTCGACTCGAGCAGGCTCGACGCCGACGACGGGGACGCCGGCGCTGCCGAGCCCCTGGTAGATCCCGGCCAGGAAGCGCGAGCTCTCCGCCGCCTGCGGCTCGGCCGTTCGCAGCACGATCACGCCGTCGACCGGGTCGGCGAGACCG
>JANPKC010000163.1:0-2585 GCA_031425855.1 Actinomycetes bacterium
CGGCGACGTCGTCGACGCGATCCTCGCCTCGGCCGGCCGCGACGGCGGCGTCTACAACGTCGGTACCGGCGAGCCGACCTCGGTGAACACGCTCTTCGACACCGTCCGGCGCGTCGCCGGCGTCGATGCCGAGGCGGAGTACGCCGAGGCGCGGCCGGGCGACCTGCTCCGCAGCGTCCTCGACGTCTCCCGCGCTGAGCAGGAGCTGGGCTGGAGGCCGCGGACGCTGCTCGAGGAGGGGCTGCGCCAGACGTGGGGCTGAGGCCCGCCGCGACGCTCGTCGCCATCCGCCTGGCACTCTGGCTCGGTGCCGCGCTGACGCTGGTCTGGGCGCCCGCTCCCGAACGCCGGCTGATCGGGGACGCCTACGGCGCCGCGAGCGACCTCCTCTTTCGGTCGCTGTCGCAGTGGGACGCGCGCTGGTTCCTCCAGATCGCGATGCACGGCTACGAGGAGGTGCCGCAGGCGGCCGCCTTCTTCCCCGTCTACCCGGCCGTCGTCCACGGCGTCGCCTGGCTGACCGGCTCGATCCTCGTCGCGGGCGTGCTCGTCTCGCTGGCCTCGGGCGCGGTGGGTGCCTGGCTGCTCGCCCAGATCGCGCGGCCGCTGCTCGGCGCACGCGGCGCCCACGACGCCGTCCTCTATCTCGCGCTCTATCCCGTCGGCTTCGTCCTCACGTCGCTCTACTCGGAAGGGCTGTTCCTCGCGCTCGCGGCGGGATCGTTCCTTGCGGCGATGCGAGGGAGGCCGCTGCTGGCCGGGGTGCTCGGCGGCTTCGCGACCGGGACGAGGCTGATCGGGCTCGCTCTCCTGCCCGCGCTCGCGCTCCTGCTCTGGCGCGGCCGCGACCCTCGCTCGCTCGCACGGCTCGTGCCGCTGCTCCTGCTCCCGGCCGCGGTCGGCCTCTACGCGCTCTATCTCGACTGGGCGATCGGCGACCCGTGGGCGTTCACGAGCGCGCAGGCCGACTGGAACCGCGAGGCATCGTGGCTCGGCCCGCTCGAGGGGATCAAGGACGCCGTCCTGTCGGCGGGCCGCGGCGCCCGCGACCTGCTCGACATGCCCGCGGCAGGCCCCGGGAACGAGCAGCGCGTCGGGCTCTGGAACCTCTCGCACCTGGCGCTGCTCGTCGGCGCCCTCTGGCTGACCTGGGTCGCCTGGCGCCGGCTCGGGCCTGCGTTCGGCGCCTATTCGGCCGCCACGCTCGCGATTGTCCTCTCGGCGCCGGCGGAGGGTTTCCCGCTCGTCAGCCTCCCCCGCTTCCTGCTCGCCGACTTCCCGCTCTTCCTCGCGCTCGCGTCGCTGACGCACGAACGGCCTCGGGCGAGGGACGCCGTGCTCGCCGCGTTCGCCGCCCTCGGCGCCGTCGCCGCCGCCGCGTTCGCACGCGGCATCTGGATCGCCTAGGAGGAGCGGGGGCGCGGGGGCAGAATCAAGGCGGCCGTGGAGCACTCGCTCGTCCAGGTTCGAAGCCCGTGGCGCACGGCGACCCTCGTCGCCTCCGCGGTCGCCGCCGTCGAGCTCGTCGCGCTCGTCGCGCTCGGGGTCGTCCTGCTCGCGAAGCCCGTCTCCGACCACGTCCGCCAGGCGGCGGAGGCGCAGGTGCTCGCGCCGGTGAAGCCGAAGCCGCGCGCCACCCCCGCGGCCGGGAAGCCGACGCTCACGCGCGGGCAGACGTCGGTGATCGTCCTCAACGGCAACGGGCAGGCCGGGGCCGCGGCTTCGAGCGCGGACGCCGTGCGCAGGTTCGGCTACACGATCGGCACGGTCGGCAACGCGCCGCGCAGCGACTTCACGCGGACGCTCGTCATGTACCGCAAGGGCTACAAGGCCGAGGGCGCCCGGCTCGCGAAGGATCTCAACCTGAAGATCGTCGGGCCGCTCGACGGCCTCCGCCCCTCGGACATGCTCGGCGCCCACGTCGCCCTCATCGTCGGCTCCTAGACGTCAGCAGTTCCCGGGCTCGTTGACCCAGGCGAGCGACTGGACGAGCTCGCTGTCGCGCGTCCACTGCTTCCCCGCCGGGTCGAGCGTGTAGGAGCGGTTCAGGTGGACGTAGGCCGAGCAGCTGTCGCCGAGGTCGAACTCGTAGAGCCCGAGCTCGTACCACGACACCGGGTTCTCGGGCTGGAGGCTCGTAGCGCGGCGGTAGGCGGCGAGCGCCGCCTCCTGGTCGCCCGCGTCCTCCTCGACGCGCGCACGGGCGAAGAGCGGCTCGAGCGAGAGCGGGTCGAGCGAGCGGGCGCGCTCGGCGGCGTCACGGGCCTCAGCGAGTTCGCCGCGCTCGAGCGCCGGGTTGACGTCGAGCACCGCCTGCCGTGCCAGCCAGGGCGTGACGACGGCGGCCGCGGCGGCGAGCGCGATCGCTCCGGCGGCCGCAGCCGCGAACGGTGAGGCGATCCTGCGGGCGGGCAGCCCCACGGCGGCCAGCACGCCGGCGCCGAAGAGGACAGGCCCGGTGACGGCCACGAAGTCCCAGTCGTAGTCGACGAGGGCGTGCACGAGCCAGAGCGCGAGCGCCACGGCGAGGGCCGCCGCCGCGTCGCGCTCGATCCCGACAAGCCGACGAATGGCGCCGACCGCCG
>JANPKC010000164.1:0-2666 GCA_031425855.1 Actinomycetes bacterium
TACGAGTCGACCTTCCCGACGATCAACGAGGGCGAGGTCGTGCACGGCACGGTCGTCCGCGTCGACAAGGACGAGGTGCTCGTCGACATCGGCTACAAGTCCGAAGGCGTCATACCAGTCGCGGAGCTGTCGATCCGCCGCTCGGTCAACCCCGCCGACGAGGTCTCGGTCGGCGAGGAGATCGACGCGCTCGTGCTCACGAAGGAGGACGCCGAAGGCCGGCTGATCCTTTCGAAGAAGCGCGCCCGGTTCGAGCTGGCCTGGAAGAAGATCGAGGCCGCTGCCGAGTCCGGTGAGCCCGTCGTCGGCCGCGTGATCGAGGTCGTCAAGGGCGGCCTGATCCTCGACCTCGGGGTCCGCGGCTTCCTGCCCGCCTCGCTGGTCGACATCCGCCGCGTCCAGGACCTCGACGAGTTCATGTCGACCGAGCTTCGCTGCAAGGTGATCGAGCTGAACCGGTCGCGCAACAACGTCGTCCTCTCGCGCCGCGCCGTCCTCGAGGACGAGCGCAAGGACCAGCGCCAGCAGATTCTCGACCGGCTCAATCCCGGCGACGTCGTCGACGGCACGATCTCGAACATCGTCGACTTCGGCGCCTTCGTCGACCTGAACGGCATGGACGGGCTGATCCACATCTCCGAGCTGTCGTGGAGCCACGTCAACCATCCCTCCGAGGTGCTCGAGATCGGCCAGGAGGTCAAGGTCAAGGTGCTCGACATCGACCGCGACCGCCAGCGGATCTCGCTCGGGCTCAAGCAGACGCAGTCGGACCCGTGGCAGCAGGTGCTCGAGAGCTACTCCGAGAACGACGTCGTCGAGGGACGGGTGACGAAGGTGGTCACGTTCGGCGCGTTCGTCGAGATCCTGCCGGGTGTCGAGGGCCTCGTCCACATCTCCGAGCTGGCGCAGCACCATGTCGAGAACCCGCGCGAGGTCGTCTCGCAGGGTGACGCGGTCAACGTGCTCATCCTCGAGGTCGACGCCGAGCGGCGCCGGCTCTCGCTCTCGCTGAAGCGCGTCGAGGAGGGCCAGGAGCCGCTCCCGCGTGCCGACGGCGGCGAGTCCGTGCACCTGACGCCGAACCTGAACCTCTCCGAGGACGTCTTCCCGGCCGGCGCGGCCGAGGAGGAAGCGGCCGACGAGATTGCGGAGGCCGATATCGCGGAGGCCGCCGAGGCCGACGAGCCGGCTGTCGAAGCCGAGCCCGCCGCGGAGGCAGAGCCGGCCGCCGAGGCCGACGAGCCGGCCGACGAGGCCGAGCCCGCCGCCGAGGCAGAGCCGGAAGCAGAGCCGGAGCCGGTGGCCGAGGTCGAGCTGGAGGACGCGCCGGCGCCCGAGTCGGACGCCGCGGCCGAAGTCGAGCTCGAGGACGAGACGACCGCCGACGCCGAGCCGGCCGCGGGCGACGAGCCCGTCGACGAGCCGACCGCCGAGGCGGACGCGGCAGCGGGCGACGAGCCCGAGACCACTCCCGCGGCGTAAGTTGCCCCGGCCGGTCGCGGTCGCGATCACCGGCGGGATCGGTGCAGGCAAGAGCGAGGCGCTCTTCGCGTTCCAGAAGGCCGGAGCAGCGACGGTGTCGAGCGATGAGATCGTCCACCACCTCCTGCGCACCGACCTCGACGTGAAGCAGGCGATCGTCCGCGAGCTCGGCGAAGGCGTCCTCGACGGCGACGGTGTGATCGATCGCAAGCGGGTGGGGGAGATCGTCTTCGGCGACCGCGCCAAGCTCGACTACCTCGAGCAGTTGCTGCACCCGCTCGTCGCGGCCGAGTACCTGCGCTGGCGCGAGCAGCTCGCCGCGCTCCCGAGCCCGCCCGAGGTGTGCGTCACGGAGGTGCCGCTGCTCTTCGAGACCGGCGCCGAGCAGCGCTTCGACAAGGTGGTCGTGATCACCGCGCCGGCCAAGCTCCGCGAGCAGCGGCGCCGCGTCACGCGCGACGACCGGGACGAGCGGCTGCTGCCGGACAGGGAGAAGCTCGAGCGCGCCGACTTCGCGTACGTGAACACGGGCACGCTCGAGGAGCTCGACGCGTGGGTCGCCGGGGTGATGGAGGAGCTGACGGCGTGAAGCTCGGCTCGATCGGCCTGCTCGGCGTTCTCGTCGCGGCCTTCGCCGTCTACGTCCTCGAGACCGAGCCGCGTTGGTACGAGCGGCTCCGCTATCCGCTTCGCTACGAGCAGATCGTCGTCGGGCACGCCGAGAACTACTCGCTCGACCCGCAGCTCGTGGCCGCGGTGATCTACCAGGAGTCGAAGTTCGACGCCGACGCGGTCTCCGCCTCGGGCGCTGTCGGGCTGATGCAGCTGCTTCCCTCGACCGGTCAGGGGATCGCCGACCGCACCGGCGGCGAGAGCTGGAAGCCCGACGACCTGCACAACCCGGAGCTGAACATCCGCTACGGCTCCTGGTACCTCCGCCACCTGCTGGACAAGTACGAGGACGAGAAGCTGGCGCTCGCCGCGTACAACGCCGGCCAGGCGAACGTCGACCGCTGGCGGGACGAGGGCGTCGGGATCCAGTTCGACGAGACGCGGCACTACGTCCAGCGGGTGCAGGAGCTGAAGGAGATCTACGCCCGCGCGTACCGGGACGAGCGGCTGCTGCCGGACAGGGAGAAGCTCGAGCGCGCCGACTTCGCGTACGTGAACACGGGCACGCTCGA
>JANPKC010000165.1:0-6428 GCA_031425855.1 Actinomycetes bacterium
GGTCGGTCGGCATAGCGGACGACGTTCACGTGCGTGTCAGCAACGCGACCGCCTCGGCCGCGAGGCCTTCGCCGCGCCCGGTGAAGCCGAGCCGGTCGGTCGTCGTCGCCCGGACGTTCACGCGCTCCGGCTCGACACCGAGCGCACCCGCCAGGCGGTGTCGCATCTCGTCCCGGTGCTCCGCGATCCGAGGCTCCTCGCCGACGAGGACGCAGTCTGCGTTGACGAGCGCGAAGCCGGCCCCGCGCACCTGGGCGTAGGCGTCGCGGAGCAGGTGGAGCGAGTCGGCGCCGTGCCAGCGGGGGTCGCCGGACGGAAAGAGCGCACCGATGTCGCCTAGCCCGGCCGCTCCGAGCACCGCGTCGGTCAGCGCGTGCGCGATCACATCGCCGTCGGAGTGACCGGCGAGCCCGCGCGGGTGCTCGATCGCGACGCCGCCGAGCACCAGCCGCACCCCGTCCTCGAACGCGTGTGCGTCGACGCCGATGCCGACGCGAAGGTCAGACACCGAGCGCCTCCGAGAGCTCGTCCAGCGTGTCGATCCGGAGGGCTTCGGCCGGCGGCTCGTGCAGGTGGCCCCACGGCCCGCGCCGGATGCGAACCGCGGCCATGCCCGCGGCGAGCGCGGGCACGACGTCGTTGTCGACGCGATCGCCGACGTACGCGATCTCGTCCGCGCCCATCCCGCCGCGCACGCCCATGAGCGTGAACCGCGCTCTCACAGCCACGAGGCGACAAGCTCCAGATCGGCGCGCGTGGTGACCTTGAGCAGGCGCGGATCGCCTTCCACCCACCGGACGCGGCCGCCGCCCGCCTCGACGAGCGATGCGCAGTCCGTCGCCCCGGCGAGGTCGCCCGCGTAGGCGGCGCGGAGGGTGGCGAGCGGGAAGGCTTGTGGCGTCTGCACGGCGACGAGCTTCTCACGGGCGAGCGTGGCCGTGATCCGGTCGCCGTCGACCGACTTGACCGTGTCCGCGAGGGCCAGGCCCGGCACGACACCGTCCCAGCCTTCCGCGAGCGAGCCGAGCACGCGCTCGATCACGGCGTCCGTGACGAGCGGCCGGGCGGCGTCGTGCACCAGCACGACGAGGGCATCGTCGGGCACCTCGGCGAGGGCGGCCCGGACGGACTCGGCCCGCGTCCCTCCACCGGCGACGGCCGCTACGACCTTGCCGGCCGAGAGCTCCTCCGCGAGCAGGATCGCCGGCTCCTCCCAGCCCGACGGCACCGCCACCACGATCGCGTCGACCCAGTCCGACTCCTCGAGCCGGCGCAACGGCTCGGCGAGCAGCGGCAGCTCACCGAGCCCGACGAACGCCTTGGGCCGCTCCTCACCCAGCCGCTCTCCCGTCCCCGCAGCGACGAGGAGGGCCCAGACGCTCATTCCTCGAAGGCTACGCGGTGGCCGCGGCGGCCTTCGCCTTGCTCTTCTTCTTGGGCTTCTCGCCGTTACCGGAGAGCACGCCCTCGAGCCACTCGGCCGCCTCTTCCTCGTCGACCGCCTTGGCGTACATCAGCTCGGAGGCGAGGATCTTCTTCGCCTTCACGAACATCTGCTTCTCGCCCGTGGAGAGACCCTTCTCGTGATCGCGCAGGGAGAGGTTCTTGACGACCTCGGCGAGCTCGAAGATGTCGCCGGTCTTCATCTTGTCGCGGTTGTGCTTGAAGCGGCGGTTCCAGTTCTTCGGCATCTCCGACTCGCCCGCAGTGAGAGCCTTGACGACGGTATTGACCAGGTCCTCGTCGATCACTGTCCGCAGCCCGACCTGCTCCGCATTCTCGACGGGAACGTTCACCGTCATGTCGTTGTGCAGGATCTGGATCGTGAGGTACTCGCGCGTCTGACCCAGGACTTCGCGCTTCTCCTTTTTCACGACCGTGCCTGCACCGTGGTGCGGATACACCACCTTGTCGCCAACGTCGAACAAGCCAGCCTCCCCGAATTCGTCTGTTCCGTGAAGAAGCCGGCGGGCTCGAGAGCTCACCGGCGCAAGGAGGCCAGTGTAGCAGAAATCCCTGGAAAACGCCTTATTTTCGAGGATTATCCCGATTTGCGGGGATTTTCTTCCCGGCCTTCGAGCCCGGCACGGAGAGCGTCCCGGAGCGTGCCCGAGCCGGAGACTCTGATCTTCGAGCGGCTCCGCGTTCCCTCCGGAGCGACGGCTGCGACGATGCCGAGCTTGGTGCATTCCTCGAGCCGGCGCTCCGACTGGGCGGCGGTGCGGAGCCGCCCGGTGAGGCCGATCTCGCCGAAGACCGCAATCCCTTCCCGGACGGGAGCGTTGCGCTGGGCGGAGGCGATCGCCATCGCGATCGCGAGGTCGGCACCGGGCTCGTCGATGCGGAGGCCGCCGGCGACGTTGACGAAGACGTCGGCGCTTCCGAGCGGGACGCCGGCGTGGCGCGAGAGGACGGCGACGATCATCGCGAGGCGCTTCGGGTCGACGCCGGTGCCGACGCGGCGGGGCATCGCCAGGTCGGTGGGCGCGACGAGCGCCTGGATCTCGAGCAGGATCGGCCTCGTCCCTTCGAGCACGCAGGCGACGGCTGCTCCGACCTCGCCGGGCAGCGTCTTGCCGAAGAGCTCGGACGGGTCGGGCACGCCGATCAGACCCTCGCCGGTCATCTCGAAGACGCCGAGCTCGTTCGTCGAGCCGAAGCGGTTCTTGGTCGCGCGCAGGACGCGGTGGGCGTGATAGCGGTCTCCCTCGAACTGGAGCACGCAGTCGACGAGGTGCTCGAGCACGCGTGGACCGGCGACGGCGCCGTCCTCGGTCACGTGGCCGACGAGGATCGTGGCGACGTTCTGCTCCTTCGCGACGCGGAGCAGGCGGCCGGCGGCTTCGCGCACCTGGCCGACGGAGCCGGGGGCCGAGCTCATGTCGGCGGCGTAGAGGGTCTGGATCGAGTCGATCACGCAGACGTCGGGGCGCTCGCGCTCGAGCGTCGCGCAGACAGCGTCGAGCTCGGTCTCGGCGAGGATCTCGACGTTCTCGGTGCCGCCGAGACGCGCGGCGCGGAGCTTGACCTGCGCCGTCGACTCCTCGCCGGTGACGAGGAGCGCGCGGCGACCGGCGGACGAGATCGCGCCGAGGGCGCTGAGGAGGAGCGTCGACTTGCCGACGCCCGGCTCGCCGCCGACCAGGACGAGGCTCGCGGGGACGAGCCCACCGCCGAGGACGCGGTCGAGCTCGGGAACGCCGGTCGAGATCCGCTTCGCCTCCTCTGCGTTGACGTCGACGAGTCGGAGCAATGGCTTCGCGGCTGCGGTCGACTTCAGGGCGGCAGGCGTTTCCTCGACGAGCGAGCCGAACGCGTTGCAGCCCGGGCACTTGCCGAACCAGCGCCCGGCGGAGTACCCGCACTCGGTGCACGCGTAGTTGACTGCTGCCTTCGCCATCGGGTCGAGGCTAGCCCGCGCGGCGGACGGGGCTGTGCCAACTCGGTTCCGAAAGTGTGTCGAGTTCGTCGCGGGGCCGGAGCGTGGCGAGGCCCGACCAGGGCCAATCCTCGACCGTCTCCACGATCCCGGCCCGGACGGGGTTCTCGAGGATGTAGTCGACCGTTCTCTTCCCCTGCCCGCCGGACTCGACCAACGTGTCCGCAAAGCGCTCGCCGAAGACGTGCCCGCGGCGGCGGTGCCGTGTGTTGAACTCCCGGGCGTAGACCGAGTTGACGGTCTGCATCGCCCAGGAGACGCGCGGGTCCTTCGGGACGACCACGAGCAGGTGGTAGTGCGTCGTCATCAGGCACCACGCGAGCACCTGCCACCCGATTCGCCCGGTCGTCTTCCTGAGCAGTGCGAGCAGCTCGTAGCGGTCGAGGTCGGAGCGGAAGATCGGTTGGTCGTCGACTCCGCGCGCGGTGATGTGCGTCGGGGCTCCTGCGTAGAAGGCGCGTGGTCTCCTCGGCATCCTCGGACCGTAGCTTCGCGTCAGCGCCGCAATGACCCCCGCTGCGCAATCGTTGCTCTTCGTCGGCCGAATTGTCACGAAGGACGTGGCCAAACCAGACACCCGGTGTCAGAGACGACTCTGACACGGTGTCTGAGACGACTCCGGAACCGTGTCCGAGACGAGTCTGACACCGGTCGGTCGGGCGAACGAGAGAGGCCGCCTTGCGGCGGCCTCTCGAACGGCTACTCCTCTTCGGCCGGTGCCTCTTCGGGCTCCGCCGGCTCGTCGTCCGCGGGGACGGTCACCTTCTCCGCCCTCGGCTCGCCCTCGACGATCCGGATGTCGACGAGCGACTCGCCTTCCTCGCCGGTCAGCTCTTCCTTCTTGTCGACGAGGATCGTCGCTCCCGGATTGAGCTCGCGGCCGAGCACGAAGTCGGCGAGCGGGTCCTCGATGAAGCGCTGGATCGCGCGGCGCAGCGGCCGGGCTCCCATCGCCGGGTCGAAGCCCTGCTCGACCAGGACGTCCTTGGCCCCGTCGGTCAGCTCGATCGCGACCTCGTACGTCGCCATCTGCTCCCGCAGCCGCTTCAGCTGCAGGTCGACGATCGTCAGGATCTCCTCCTTCTCGAGCTTGTGGAAGACGATGATCTCGTCGATCCGGTTCAGCAGCTCTGGACGGAAGACCTTCTTCAGCTCGCCGGTGACGCGGCCCTTCATCTCCTCGTAGCTGAGGCCGTGCTCGTCGCCGATCGAGAAGCCGAGCGTCTGGTTCTTCGCGATCTGGCCGGCGCCGATGTTCGACGTCATGATCACGATCGCGTTCCTGAAGTCGACCTTGCGCCCCTGCGAGTCGGTCAGCTTCCCCTCCTCCAGGATCTGGAGCAGGATGTTGAAGACGTCCGGGTGGGCCTTCTCGATCTCGTCGAGCAGGAGCACCGAGTACGGCTTGCGGCGCACCGCTTCCGTCAGCTGGCCGCCCTCGTCGTAGCCGACGTAGCCGGGCGGCGAGCCGACGAGCCGGGACACGGAGTGCTTCTCCATGTACTCCGACATGTCGACCTGGATCATCGCGTCCTCGTCGCCGAAGAGGAACTCGGCGAGCGTGCGCGCGAGCTCCGTCTTGCCGACGCCCGACGGGCCGAGGAAGATGAACGAGCCGGTCGGCCGCTTCGGGTCCTTGATCCCGGCGCGGGCGCGGCGGATCGCCTTGGAGGCCGCGACGATCGCCTGGTGCTGGCCGATCACGCGCTTGTGCAGCTCGTCCTCCATCCGGATCAGCTTCTGCGACTCGGCCTCGGTCAGCTTGAAGACGGGGATCCCCGTCCACATCGAGACGATGTCGGCGATCTCGTCCTCGCCCACCACGGGCTGCTCCTCGGACTCCTCCGAGCGCCAGTTCTCCTCGAGCTCCTTCTTCTTCTGCGTCAGCTTGCGCTCCTTGTCGCGCAGCGACGCGGCCTTCTCGAACTCCTGCGCCTCGATCGCGTTCTCCTTGTCGGTGCGCACCCGCTCGATCTCGTCCTCGAGCTCGCGGTAGCGCGGCGGCGCGGTCATCGTCTTGATCCGCAGGCGCGAGCCGGCTTCGTCGATCAGGTCGATCGCCTTGTCCGGCAGATGCCGGTCCTGGATGTAGCGGTCGGCCAGCACGGCCGCGGCGCGGAGCGCGTCGTCGGAGATCTGGCAGCGGTGATGCGCCTCGTAGCGGTCGCGGAGGCCGCGCAGGATCTGCACCGTGTCGTCGATCGTCGGCTCCTCGACGCGAACCTGCTGGAAGCGCCGCTCGAGGGCGGCGTCGCGCTCGAGGTACTTGCGGTACTCGTCGAGGGTCGTGGCCCCGATCGTCTGCAGCTCGCCTCGTGCCAATGCAGGCTTGAGGATGGAGGCCGCGTCGATCGCGCCCTCGGCCGCTCCGGCGCCGACGAGGTTATGGAGCTCGTCGATGAAGAGGATGATGTCGCCCCGCTGCATGATCTCCTTCATCACCTTCTTCAGGCGCTCTTCGAATTCGCCGCGGTACTTCGAGCCCGCCACGAGGGCAGCCAGGTCGAGCGTGTAGATCTGCTTGTTCTTCAGCAGCTCGGGCACCTGGTTCGTGGAGATGCGGCTGGCGAGGCCCTCGACGACGGCGGTCTTGCCGACGCCCGGCTCGCCGATCAGCACCGGGTTGTTCTTCTGGCGGCGCGAGAGGATCTGCATCACGCGCTCGATCTCGGTCTGGCGCCCGACGACAGGATCGAGCTTGCCGTCCGTGGCTGCCTTCGTCAGGTTGCGCCCGAACTGGTCGAGCAGCTTCGAGTTCTTGGTCTTCTCGCCACCCGGGGCAGCGCCCGTGCCTGCCTGCCGGCGGCCCGGGCCCGAGAGCATGCGGATGATCTCGTTGCGAATCTTCTCGGCGTCGGCGTCGAAATCGAGCAGGATCCGTGCCGCGACACCCTCGTTCTCGCGCACGAGCCCGAGCAGGATGTGCTCGGTGCCGATGTAGTTGTGGCCGAGCGAGAGCGCCTCGCGGAGCGCCAGCTCGAGCACCTTC
>JANPKC010000166.1:0-2859 GCA_031425855.1 Actinomycetes bacterium
GGGCGACGCCGCTCTTCTCGTTATGCGTCATTGCGCCGCCAAGATCTTCCTTGGTGACGTCCTCGTGGGTCACGGTCTTCACCACGTCGGGGCCGGTGATGAACATGTGCGACGTGCCGCGCACCATCAGCACGAAGTCGGTGATGGCCGGCGAGTAGACGGCGCCGCCGGCGCAGGGCCCCATGATCAGCGAGATCTGCGGGATGACGCCCGACGCGTCGACGTTGCGCACGAAGATGTCGGCGTAGCCGGCCAGCGAGACGACGCCCTCCTGGATCCGCGCGCCACCCGAGTCGTTGATCCCGATCACCGGGCACCCGTACTTCAGCGCCATGTCCATCACCTTGCAGATCTTCTCGGCGAAGACCTCCGAGAGCGAGCCGCCGAAGACGGTGAAGTCCTGCGAGAAGACGAAGACCTTGCGGCCGAAGATCTCGCCGTACCCGGTGACGACCGCATCGCCGTACGGCCGGTTGCGCATCGAGTCGAAGTCGGGGTTGCGGTGGCGGACGTAGCGGTCGAGCTCGACGAAGGAGCCCGGGTCGAGCAGCTTCTCCACCCGTTCGCGGGCGAGCAGCTTCCCCCGCTCCCGCTGCCGCGCGACCGCCTTCTCGTTCCCGGCGTGCGCGGCCTTGTCGGAGAGCTCCTGCAGCCAGGCGAGCTTGTCGGCGGTGGTGTCGTGCGTCTCGGCCATCGCGGGAGCCTAACGCGCGGGTGCGCGATAGATTCGCGGCATGGAGCCGCCGCTCGACCGCTCGACGACCTGGCCCTACGTCAACGGCGAGCCCGGGCCGTTCCACTACGCGCGGAACGCGCACCCGGTCGGGGTCGAGGTCGAGCGGCTCCTCGGCGAGCTCGACGGGGGCGAGGCGCTCCTCTTCTCGTCCGGGATGGGCGCCACCACGGCGGTCGTGCTCGCGCTGCTCGAGCCGGGGAAGACGGTCGCGCTCGCGCAGGACGCCTACTACGGGACGGGCGTCCTCTTCACGGAGCTCAGCCGCTGGGGCCTCGAGCACGTGCTCTTCGACCAGTCCGGCCCCCCGCCGGCAGGCGCCGACCTCGTCTGGATCGAGGCGCCCTCGAACCCGCTCCTGACGATGCCCGACTTCGAGGCGGCCGCAGCGCACCCCGGCCTCGTCGTCTGCGACGCGACCGCCGCGACGCCGGTGCACCTGCGCCCGCTCGAGCGCGGCTGCGACCTCGTCGTCCACTCGGCGACGAAGTACCTCGGCGGCCACCACGACGTCCTGCTCGGCGCGGTCGTCGCGAAGCGCGCCGAGCACGCGGCGCGGCTGCTCGAGCTCCGCACCCGCACCGGGATCGTGGCGGCGCCGGACCCGTCCTGGCTGCTGCTGCGCGGGCTGCAGACGCTGGAGGTGCGCGTGCGGCGCCAGAGCGAGACCGCGGCCGACCTGGCCTCGCGTCTCGCAGCGCACCCCACGGTCGCGAACGTCCGCTACCCGGGCTTCGGCGCGCTGCTCTCCTTCGACGTCGCCGACGGCGAGGCGGCGCGTCGCGTCGAGACGGCGACGAGGTCGATCGTCAACGCCACGAGCCTCGGCGGGGTCACCTCGACGATGGAGTCGCGCCACCGCTGGGAGGGCGACCGCGTCCCCGAGGGCCTGCTCCGGCTGGCAGTCGGGCTCGAGCCCGCGGACGACCTCTGGGCCGACCTCGAGCAGGCCCTCGCGCAGGCGTAGCAACTCCGCAATTTCCTGCCGAAAGGTCGTTCAACATCGTCCGCGAATGGGCATAGACGGCCGAGGAGCCAGAGGAGCTCCCCGCTCGAACCCCGCTGCACGACAAAGGAGTCATCCGTGCCCCCAGTGCCGACCCGTGGTGCGCGCTCGCAGCCCGCCCGGAAGACCACTGCCCGCCCCGGTGCCGAGAACGGCGCCGACGGGCTCAGCCAGACCCAGCTCGCGAGGCTCGTCAACGCTCTCGACGCCGCCGCGGCAGGGGACTTCTCCGTCCGCCTCCGCGCGGACGGGCCGATCGCCGACGTCGCCACGGCGTTCAACACGCTCGTCGAGCGGAACCAGCAGGTGACGCGGGAGCTCGTGCGGGTCAGCAAGGTCGTGGGGCGCGAAGGACGGATCACCGAGCGGGCAGGCGTCGCGGGGGCGCCGGGCTCGTGGGCGGAGAAGGTCGGCGCGGTCAACGAGCTGATCGACAACCTGGCGCGTCCGACGATCGAGGTCGCACGCGTGATCGACGCGGTCGCCGACGGCGACCTGACGCAGCGGATCCAGCTCGAGATCGCGGGCCAGCCCGTCCGGGGCGAGTTCCGCCGGATCGGGACGACCGTCAACGCGATGGTCGACCAGCTCTCCAGCTTCGCCGCCGAGGTGACGCGCGTCGCGCGCGAGGTCGGCACCGAGGGCAAGCTCGGCGGCCAGGCGCGCGTCAAGGGCGTCTCCGGCACGTGGAAGGACCTGACCGACTCGGTCAACCAGATGGCGTCCAACCTGACGGGACAGGTGCGCAACATCGCCGACGTCACCACCGCGGTCGCGAACGGCGACCTCTCGGAGAAGGTGACGGTCGACGTCAAGGGCGAGGTGCTCGAGCTCAAGAACACCGTCAACACGATGGTCGACCAGCTCTCGAGCTTCGCCGACGAGGTGACACGCGTCGCGCGCGAGGTCGGCACGGACGGGAAGCTCGGCGGCCAGGCCCAGGTGAAGGGGGTCTCCGGCGTCTGGAAGGACCTGACCGAGAACGTGAACACGCTCGCGGGCAACCTCACGTCGCAGGTGCGCAACATCGCCGCGGTCACGACGTCGGTCGCGAACGGCGACCTCTCGAAGAAGATCACCGTCGACGCCCGCGGCGAGGTGCTCGAGCTGAAGGAGACCA
>JANPKC010000167.1:0-10001 GCA_031425855.1 Actinomycetes bacterium
GCAGGCGGGCGTGCTCGGCGAGGACGCGCTCGCGGTCGTCCGGGTGGAGCAGCGTCACGAAGAGTCCAGGGTCGGCCGCCCACTCGGCCGCCGAGTACCCGCTCAGCGACTCGACCTGCGGGCTCGCGTAGATGGTGGAGCTGGTCGCGTCGAGCTCGTCGACGTAGGTCACGATCGGCAGGGCCTCGACGAGCGTCCGATATCTCGCCTCGGCGGCGCGAAGCGTCCCCTCGGTCTCGATCCGCCGAAGCGCCCCTCCGAGCAGGTCTGCGAGCACCACGAGGCAGTGCTGCTCGTCACGCGTGAACGGCCGGCGACTCGTAGCGGCGGCGAGGAGGACGCCGTAGGCCTCGCCGCCGGCGCCGTCGACCGCCACGCTGATGCTGCTGACGACGCGGCGCGCGGTCAGCCTGCGATCGGTGAAGCGGCGCTCGCCGCGGAAGTCGTCGACGACCACAGGCTCGGGCGCGGAGATCGTGTATCCAGCCTGCGACTCGTCGTTGCCCGGAACGAGCTCCCCGACGTTTACTGCCCCCGGCCGGCTCGCGCTCGCACGGACGACGAGCCCGGCGCCTCCGGGCACGAGCTGCAGGATCTCCACGTGCCCGACACCGAGCGCGTGGGCCACGAGCTCGACGGCGCGACCGAGGAGCGCGTCGGCGTCGCTGTCCCGCAGCGCCAGGCCCGCGAACTCGACGAGATCCTGATGACATGAGTAATCGACGCGAACGTCGTCGAGGAAATGGCCAGACGGCATCGTTGCACTGTCGCAGTGCCTCGGTGTGGTGCGTGTCCCCCGCCTGGGGAGGCGTACGGCTACCGCGGCGCGCTCGGCAGCTCGACCGTGAAGACGCTGCCCGCCCCCGGCGTGCTCTCGACGCGAATCGTCCCTCCCATCGCCTCGACGAGCCCGCGCGAGACGGCGAGGCCGAGGCCCGTGCCCTCGACGCGCGTGGCCCCGGGCACCCGATGGAAGGGCTCGAAGATCCGCGCGATCTCGGCCTCGACGATCCCGCGGCCGGTGTCGCGAACGGAGATCGACACGCCGGTCGGGCCCTCGGCGAACACGATCTCGACCCGCCCGTCGTCGCGGTTGTACTTGATCGCGTTCGAAAGCAGGTTGAGCAGCACCTGGCGGAGCCGTCGCCGGTCGGCGAAGACCGACGCGTCGACCGCTCCGGAGAGCTCGACCTCGATTCCCTTGTCGGCCGTCAGCGGCGAGACGAGGCCGACGACGTCGGCAGCGAGCTCCCCGACACGCACGGGCTCGAGGCCGATCTCGATGGCGCCGGACTCGATCTGCGCGACGTCGAGGAGCTCGTCGATCAGGCCGACGAGATGGAGCCCGGCGGCGAGGATCTGGTCGACGGACTCGCGCGTGTCGGGGTCCCGCTCGTCCATCGCGAGTAGCTGGCCGAAGCCGACGATCGCGTTCAACGGCGTGCGCAGCTCGTGGCTCATTCGCGAGAGGAAGTCGGTCTTGGCGATGCTCGCCCTCAGCGCCTCCTCGCGGGCGGCCTCGGCCTCGCGCGTCCGCTCCTCGACGCGCCCCTCGAGCTCCTCGGTAAGCTCGCGCAGCTGCGTCGTCGTACGCTCGCGCCGGACTGTCGCGGCGATTACGTTCGCGATCGAGCTGAGGAAGTTGACGTCGTCGTCGCTGAACTGGCGGCGCGCTGCAGTGAGGGCGCCCAGCACGCCCCAGGCCCGACCTTCCTCCCGGATCACCGTGGTGGCTGCACTCGTGACGCCGTGCGCCTCCAGGATCGGGGAGCCGGCCAGGCGCTGGTCGGCCGCGACGTCCTCGACGACCACTGGCGCGCCGAGCTCCAGCGTGTAGCCCGCCAGCGAGCCCGAACGAGTGTCGACCGTCGCAACGCCGACGCGGCCTTCCGCCCAGCCGACGCCGGACACGAGCTTCAGCTCGTCCTCGCCCGGCAGGAGCTCGAGCACTGCCGCGTACTCGACGTCGAGCCGCTGGGCCGCGAGGGCGGTGGCCCGGTCGAGCACGGCCCCGACCGACACCTGCCCCAGCGCGTAGAGGCTCAGCTCGGCGACCGCCTGCTGCTGGCGGCCGACCTGCTCCGCGCGCTCCCGCTCCTGCTCGAGCTCCTCGACGTCGAAGATGAAGCCGATCGAGCCGACGTGTGCCCCGGTCGCGTCATGCTGCGGTGAGGCGTATGCCGCGACGCGGATCAACTTCCCGTCTCTGCGGCGCAGCGCGAGTCGCTGGCTGGCGACGCGCCCTTCGCGCATCTCGCGGCGGATCCCTTCGACGTCGGTGGTCGGCTCGGGCTCGAACGGCACCTGTCTGCCGATCAGCTCCTCCTCGGCCCAGCCAAAGACGGAGTTGGTCGCCGGGTTCGCCCGCACGACCCTGCGCTCGAGGTCGACGCTGAGGATCGGTACGGGAGAGAGGGCGAAGAGAGTCTCGAGCGCCTGGGTCGACTCGAGCGCCCTGGCCTCGGCTGCCCGCCGCTCGCGTTGGTCGCGCCCGATCGCGCCGATCAGCTCGCCGTGCGCCGGGTCGGAGAAGCGAAATGTGGTCCAGTCGAGCGAGAGGGTCTCGCCTGTCACGGAGTTCCGGATGGCGACCGTTCCCTCCCACCGCCGCCTCAGCTCGAGCTCGACGAGGATCTCGTTCGCCACCCGCTCCTGCTCCTCGGGTGCCAGAAACTCGGCGAACACGTACGGGGCGAGGTCCTCGTCGACACCGAAGCCGGCCAGGCGGCGGCCGGTCTGGTTCAGGTAGACGAGCGGTCCAGCCGGACTCGCGATCACGATCATGTCGCCGCTCGCCTCGAGCAGGCGCTCGATCCGGTCGCGCTGAAGCTGTCCCCGGCGCACACCGGTCGTCTCCTGGACGACAGCGATCACGCCGCCGGGCGTGCCATCCACTCCCGGAACCGCGTGGTAGGACGCGTCCCACGATCGCAGCTCACCGGGCCGAGCGGATGTCTCGCCCTCGATCGCGATCCCTCGAATCGGCTCACCGGTCGTGAGCACGCGGTCGTAGAGCGGCAGCAGCTCGGGTGCAAGCTCCGGGAGCAGGTCCGCGAGCGTGCGCCCCGCGTGCTCCTCTACCGGGACGCCGTTGATCGCCGCCAGCTCCTCGTTGACGAACACGAAGCGATGCTGCCGGTCGACGAGGCCGATCCCGACCGGCGCGTGCCTCAGGACGACCTCCAGTTGCGCAGAGAGCGCCCGCTCGCGCTCCGCCCCGGCGGCGCGAGCGAGCCGCGCCTCCTCGCGAGCGTCGATGTTGCGCAACGTCAGGATCGAGTGCCGCGCCAGCGCCGAGTCGCCCCCGATCGAGTAGATCGTCCCTTCCAGGCGTACCCACGCACCGGACTTCGTCCGGACACGAACGACACGGGCTCCTGCCTCGCCCAGCTGCTGCTCGACCTGCTCGGCCGCCGACGCGACGTCGTCGGGATGGACGAGGGTCATGCCGACCAGCCCGTGCAACTCGCCGGGCGCGTAGCCGAGGATCGTCTCGTGCGAGGGGCTGGCGTAGACGAACCGTCCCTGGTCGTCGATCAGCGCCACGAGGTCGTACTCGCTGAGGAGGAGGTCGCTCAACCCCGCTCCCCCGAGAGCAAGACGGCGTCGATGACCGCACCCAGGCGCGCCAGATCGAGCGGCTTGACGAGGTAGTCGCGCGCGCCGCGCTCCTGCGCCGCGGTGAGCTGCTCCTTTTGCGCGTCGGCGCTGACGATCACGATCGGGATCGCACCGGTTCGCGGGTCGGCGCGCAGGCGCTCCATCACGTCGAGCCCGGAGAGATCCGGAAGCTGGAGGTCGAGCAGGATCAAGTCCGGCTGCTCGCGGGCGGCCAGCTCGATCGCTTCCTCGCCGGTCCGAGCCGGGACGAAGGCAGCGCTCCCTCCCCGCTCGAGGTAGCGCTCTAGCAGGAGCAGGTTCGGCTCACTGTCGTCGACGCAGAGGATCGTCGCGGCGGGGCGGGCGCTCGACGAGCGCTCCGCCCGGGCGGCGGGCGCCGTCCGCGGCAGCCCCGCGATCACGCGCTCGAGCCGCTCGCCGAGCGCGGCGAGGTCGAGCTCGCCGGCACGGGCGAGCTGCTCCAGGTCGGCGGCGAACGAAACGACGTCGTCGAGGCCGAGCACGAGGGCCGAGCCCCGCAGCGTGTGCGCGTCGCGTCGCAGCTGCCAGAGCAACTCGTCCCGCTCGCCGGCGGCAGCAGTCGCGAGCCGAGAGATCAACTCGTAGGCGGAACGCGCTCGCCGCTCGACCTCGGCGCCGAAGCCGGCTTCCACTTAGAGCAGGCCCCGGCGCTGTGCGGCGACCGCCGCCTCGGCGCGCCTGCGGACGCCGAGCTTGTCGTAGATCCGCTCGAGCAGCGTCTTCACCGTCTCCGCGCTCATCCCGAGCTCGGCCGCGACCTCCGGATTCGTCTTGCCGACGGCGACGAGGCGGAGGACGTCCCGTTCCCGCGGTGCCAGCGGCCGCTCCCCGTGCGGGCGCTCCGGATGCAGGCCCGCGAAGCGCGGCACCCCTTCGACCGCGGCCCGCAGCGCCGCGAGGAGGTCGTCGCGGCTCGAGCTCTTCAACGCAGTGCCCTGGGCCCCCGCCTCGCGGGCGCGCTCGTTCAACCCGGTCTCCGCGACGGCGGTGATCAGGACCGCGGGCGCCGCCTGCCCGGATCCGCGCAGCTCCCGGATCAGGTCGAGCCCCGAGCGCCCCGGGAGCCGGTAGTCGATGAGGATGACGTCGAAGCGGCGCACGGCACTCAGCCTGAGCGCCTCGTCGGCGGTCGCGGCTTCCCCGGCCACACCGAACTCGCTGTCCGCGAGCGACCCCCGCACCCACTCGCGCACGATTGCGTCGTCGTCGACGATCAGCGTCCGGAAAGACTCCTCGGGCAATGGACCCCCTCGGAGTCATTGTCCCATGGTCGGCAGCCAAACTCCAGGATTTTGTCCGGCGAGAGCAGTCACGTGACCGTGCCGGCGAGGTACGTCACCGGCGGCGTCGCGCTCGACCAGGGAGGGTCGCAGGGGGGTCTACAGGAGCAACCCTCCCTGATCCAACGCGATCGCCGCCGCGACGGTCATCGTGCGCCCACCATCGCGCGCCGACCCGCCTCGCGTTGTCCCCCGGATGGAATCGCCTGGATCGTGCGCCCCAGCCGGGGGACAGCGTCACCCCGCCGCCTGAGCGAAGCTCGAGCCGTGGCTCACATGATCTCGGCTCCCGGATCCGAATTCAGGATCGAAAGCGCAAGCCTGAGCGCCATGTGCGACGGGACGTTCAGCAGCTCCGCGACGGCGCGGTCGAGATGCTGGGCGGTCGCCTCGCGCTCGTCCAGGCGCAACCGCCAGCACTCCCGTTCCTGGTGGACGTGGAGCTCCCGCCCGTACAGCTTGAACATCTCCCAGTCCCGCTCGCTCACGCTAGTCGACCCCTAAGGCTGAGAAGCTGATGTCGTCGCGGGACACGCTACTGCTCCAGCTCTCCGACGGTGTCTGGCACCGGGGCAACGAGCTCGGGCCGACGCCGTTCGAGCACGGGATCGAGGCATGGGTTCGGCTGCTGCGCCTGAGCGGGTTCGAGATCGAGGAGCGGACGGTCGACGGCGTGAACGAGTACCGGCTCGTCATCGAGGCATCTCCGGGCGCCTAGCGGGGCCCGGTCTCACACCTCCGAGAACCGCACGTCGACACGTGTGAACCCCAGCGAGCGCAGCAGGCCCTCGAGCATCAGCCTCGTGTTCCGCTCGGCTCGCGCGAGCAGCCCCGACCCGTCCCGGGCGGCGTCGGCGAGCTTCTCCGCGGCGAGCGGATAGAGATCCCGTTCGACGCCGGCGTCGTCGCCGAAGAGCGACTGCAGCCGGTCGATCGCTCCGCGGTCGCGGTCGTAGACGTAGGAGCGCTCGAGGTCGAGCTCCGGCTCGCGGAAGGTGGCGGGCGGCAGCTCGAGCGAGACGCTCCTGCGGTCGTTCGAGACCTCGACGGCGCCGTCCTCGAGCCCGGTGAAGTCGACGCCTGCGTCGACCGACCCGATCGCCACGAAGAGCACCCGCTCACCCTTGATCTTCGCGGGGACGAAGCGCGCGTCCTGCTCGACGTCGACGATCACCTCGAAGTGCCCGCTGGCGGCGCGGAAGTCGCGCAGGTTCTCGATCGACTTCAGCACGGCCGGCCCGGAGCGGTCGACGGTCTCGGAGCCGAAAGGGTTGCCGAGGCCCGGAACCAGGTCCTTCACCCAGCCGACGAAGAGAAAGCCGCTCAGGACGACCAGCCCGAGCGCGATCAGGCTCGAGGGGAAGCGCCGCCGAGGCTCGGCTACGGCCATATGAGGAGAACGGCCCGGAGCGCTAGACCGTTGCGGTCTGCGAGAGGCCGGCAGCCTCACGGAGCTTGTCTGCCTTGTCCGTCCGCTCCCACGTGAAGTCGCGGTCCTCGCGGCCGAAGTGGCCGTACGCGGCCGTCTTCTCGTAGATCGGTCGGCGCAGGTCGAGATCGCGCAGGATCGCCGCCGGGCGCAGGTCGAAGTGCTCGCGGATGAGCTGCTCGATCCGATCCTGCGTCAGCCCCGCCGCCTCGGTGCCGAACGTGTCCACGAGGACGGAGAGCGGATGTGCGACGCCGATCGCATAGGCGACCTGGATCTGGCAGCGCTCGGCGAGGCCCGCGGCGACGACGTTCTTGGCCACGTAGCGCGCGGCGTAGGCGGCCGAACGGTCGACCTTGGTCGGGTCCTTGCCGGAGAATGCGCCGCCGCCGTGGGGCGCGGCGCCGCCGTAGGTGTCGACGATGATCTTGCGACCGGTGAGGCCCGTGTCGCCCATCGGCCCACCGATCACGAACTTGCCGGTCGGGTTGACGTAGACGAAGCCCTTCTCCTCGAGCCGCTTCTCGTCGTAGAGCGAGTGCGGCAGGATCGGGTGGAGGACGTGCTCGATCAGATCGGGCTTGATCAGCGTCTCCGAGTCGAGCCCGTCGCGGTGCTGGGTCGAGACGAGGATTCGCTCGATCTCCACCGGGCGCTGGCGGCCGTGCTCGTCGACCTCGTAGCGGATCGTCACCTGCGCCTTGCCGTCCGGGCGGAGATAGGGGAGCACGTCGGCCTTGCGCACCTCCGAGAGGCGCTTGCAGATCCGGTGCGCGAGCTGGATCGGCAGCGGCATCAGCTCGTCCGTCTCGTTCGACGCGTAGCCGAACATCATCCCCTGGTCGCCGGCGCCGACGCGGTCGAGCGGGTCGTCGTCGCCGTGCTGGGCCTCGAACGAGTCGTCGACGCCCTGCGCGATGTCGGCCGACTGCTCGTCGATCGCGACGACGACGCCGCACGTCTCGGCGTCGAAGCCGTACTTGGCGCGCGTGTAGCCGATGCCCCCGATCGTCTTGCGGACGAGCCGCGGGATGTCGACGTACGTCTCGGTCGTGATCTCGCCGGCGACGACCACGAGGCCGGTTGTGATCAGCGTCTCGCAGGCGACGCGGCCGGTCGGGTCGTCCGTGAGCACCGCGTCGAGGACGGCGTCCGAGACCTGGTCGGCGATCTTGTCGGGATGCCCTTCGGTGACCGACTCGGAGGTGAAGGAGAACTCGCGCGCAGCCATTGAGCCGGAAAGTCTAGCCGCGGGTGCGCCGTGCCCGTCAGCGTCTATTCCGTCGTGGGCTGGCGACGCATCAGGTTGCCGACGAGCTCGTGCAGCGGCTCGCCGCCGAGCACGGCGCAGACCCCGTTCGTGATCGGCAGCTCGATCCCGAGCCGGTGCGCGAGGTCGCGGAGCACCGGGGCCGTCGTCAGCCCCTCGACGGTCATCCCGATCTGCCGGACGGCCTCCTCGGCCTCGACGCCCTGGGCGATCAGCTCGCCGGCGCGGCGGTTGCGCCCCACCGGCGACCAGCAGGTGACGACGAGGTCGCCCATGCCCGCGAGCCCCGAGAACGTCTCCTCCTTCCCGCCCGCCGCGACCGCGAGCCGCGCCATCTCGGCGAGCCCGCGCGCGACAAGCGCGGCCTTCGCGTTGTCGCCGAGCGCGAGCCCGTCGGCGCCGCCCGCGGCGAGGCCGATCACGTTCTTCGCGGCGGCGCACAGCTCGACGCCGATCACGTCGTCGTTGACGTAGATGCGGAAGGTGATCGAGGTGATCGCCGCCTGCAGGCCGAGCGCCAGCTGCTCGTCGTCGCTCGCGATCACGGCGGCGGCGGGTAGGTCGCGCGCGACCTCGTCGGCGATGTTCGGGCCGGAGAGCACGGCCACCGGCCGGCCCCGGACGAGCGTCGAGAGCCGCTCGCCCGTCGCCGGGTCGAGCCCTTTCGTCAGCGAGAGGATCGGCGCGTCGCCGGGGAGCGAGCGCACGACGTCTCCGAACACGGCGCTGGGGACGGCGACGACGATCAGCTCGGCGTCCGCGAGCGGCGCCGCCTCGATCGTCGTCGCGGCGTCGCCGCGCAGGTCGCAGTGCGTCAGGTAGCGCGGGTTCCGGTGCGTCTCCGCGATCGCACGGGCGTGCTCGGGATCGCGGCACGCAAGCGTGACGTCGTGCTCCCGGTTCGCGAGCACGCGCGCGAACGCCGTACCCCACGATCCGCCACCGACGACGACCGCCTTCACGACCGCTGGACGAAATCGATCGAAACGGGCACGCCGGCGAGGTTAAACCGTTTCCGCAGCTCGTTCTCGACCCAGTACGCGTAATCGCGCGTGACGAGCCCCGGGTCGTTCACGTGGATCTTGATCCGCGGCGGGCGCGTCGAGATCTGGGCGCCGTAGAGCAGGTTGAGGCGCTTCCCCTTCGACTGCGGCGGCTGCCGGGCCTGCCGCAGCTCGGCGAGCGCGTTGTTGAGCGCGGGCGTCGGGATCCGGCCCGTGTGCTTGTCGAAGAGGTCGGCGATGTAGACCAGCAGCCGGTCGAGGCCGCGGCCGGTCTTGGACGAGATGGCGATCAGCGGCGGGCGCTGTCGCAGCTTCGCCTCGATCCGCGGCCGGACGTCCTCGATCGTGACGTCGGTCTCGTCCCACTTCGCGAGCACGACGAGCGTCGAGTTGCCGGCCTTGCGGGCGACGTCGGCGACGGCGAGATCCTGGTCGACGATCCCCTCGCTCGCGTCGATCAGGACGAGCGCGATGTCGGCCCGCTCGGCCGCCTCGAGCGCGCGCAGCTCGGAGTAGTAGTCGATCCCCTGGCGCTGCTTCCGCTTTCGCCGCAACCCCGCCGTGTCGACGAGCTGGTAGATACGGCCGTCGCGCTCCAGGATCGTGTCGACCGTGTCCCGCGTCGTCCCGGGGACGTCGGAGACGATCACGCGCTCGGCGCCGACGAGGGCGTTCAGGAGCGACGACTTGCCGACGTTCGGGCGGCCGAGGATCGCGACGCGGATCGCCTCGTCTCCGACCTGGACGGGCCCCTGGCCGGGCAGCATCTCGACGACGCGGTCGAGCAGGTCGCCGGTCCCGTGGCCGTGCAGCGCCGAGAGCGGGAACGGGTCGCCGAGGCCGAGCTTGTGGAACTCGACCGCCTCGAGGTCCTTGCGGGGGTCGTCGATCTTGTTCGCGAGGACGATCACCGGCTTCTTCGACGCCCGCAGCGTGACCGCGAGCTCCTCGTCGCCGGGCGTGATCCCGTGGCGCGCGTCGACGACGAAGAGGACGAGGTCGGCCTCCTTGATCGCCGCCCGCGCCTGCTTCGCGATCTCGGGGCTGAACGGGTCCGTCGCGAGATCGTCGACGCCGCCCGTGTCGATCAGGAGGAAGTGCTTCCCGTTCCAGTCCGCGAGCAGCTCCTTGCGGTCGCGCGTCACCCCGGGCGTCTCGTGCACGACCGCCGCCCGCGACTCGGTCAGGCGGTTGATCAGCGTCGACTTGCCGACGTTCGGGAAGCCGACGATCGCGACCGTGCCGATGATCTCGGGCGGGGCGACGTCCGGTGTGTCGAGCTCGCTCACGGGCCAACCGGCCTGTGAGCGTGTGGAGGGGGTGTGGGGGAACCGGGAGGTTCCCCAACTCGAGAGAGGAAGAAGGGGGTTCGTGGG
>JANPKC010000168.1:0-1854 GCA_031425855.1 Actinomycetes bacterium
TGACCCCGCCGCCCTCGAAGACGAGGTCGGCGTAGCTGTCCGTGGCGTTCATGCGGTCACCCCCTGGGTCGAGGCGGGCCGCACCGCCGTGATCGAGCTTGCCCGGCTTGAGCTTGCCCGGGTTGAGCTTGCCCGGATTGAGCTTGCATTGTGCTCCGGACGGCGGAATCATGCAACCGACGACACAATCTGCTGCGGCGTGACCGAGGGAGGGACCCGTGGCATACCCGTTCGTCGAGAGCCCGCACGTGACGAAGACCGGCGGGCGGCAGATCGACCTGATCGTCATCCACACGATGGAGATGGATGAGAAGGGCGAGACGGCCGAGAACTGCGCGCAGTGGTTCCGCAACCCGGCGGCGAGCGTCTCCGCGCACTACTGCGTCGACGCCGACTCGATCGTGCAGTGCGTCCGCGACCAGGACGTCGGCTGGCACGCGCCCGGCGCGAACCACGACGGGATCGGGATCGAGCACGCCGGCCGCGCGAAGCAGACCGGGCGGGAGTGGGGCGATGCGTACTCCGTCGCGATGCTCGAGCGCTCGGCGACGCTCGTCGCCGACCTGTGCCGCAAGTACAAGATCCCCGTCACCTGGCTCTACGCGGCCGACCTGAAGGCGGGCAAGCGCGGGATCACGACCCACAAGGCGGTGAGCGACGCGTTCAAGCGCGGCTCGCACTGGGATCCGGGAACGGGCTTCCCGGTCGAGAAGTACCTGGCGCTCGTCCGTGCGAAGCTCGGCGCGCCGGCCGCGGCGGTGGCGCCGGCGGCGCTGAAGGCGAGCCCGCCGCTGCTGCGGATCGGGTCGGAGGGCTGGCAGGTGAAGCGGTTGCAGAGGCTGCTGCGGCAGCACGAGCTGTTCCCGGAGCCGGCGCAGATCGACGGCGACTTCGGCGAGATCACGGAAGCCGCGGTCAAGGCGTTCCAGGAGTTCAGCGACCTGGAGCCGGACGGGATCGTGGGGCCGCTCACCTGGCAGGCGCTGCTGGCGGCGGACACGAAGATCCCGGTCGCCGATGCGGTGAGGCTCCAGCCGGTCTAGGGCGGCCCGGTCTCGACCTGACGCTCGGGGAGGAGGCGGGCTCCGGGGCACGCGCCCCAGAGCCCGCGCCGCCCCGTTTGGGCCTCGCGCGCGGCGGCGACCAGGCGCCGCGCGTAGAGGCCGCGCTCGCCGCGGTAGAAGTACGGCGCCGCCGCACCGACCCGGACGAGCTCGAGGGTCACGTTGCGCTTGCCTGCGTACACGTAGCGGAGGAGACGCCCGTGGCGGTCGACGTCGTCGAGCCCGGGGTCGCGCTCGAGCCGAAGCTCCGTCCCGGGGGGCGCGAGCCTGGCGAGCGCGGCGGCGGCTGCGTCGCCGTGGCACTCGCGGCCGAGCTCCGGCGCGTCGACCTGGACGAGCCGGACACGGCGCCCGTCCTCGAGCAGGATCGTGTCGCCGTCGCGCGCCGAGTCGACGGTCGCGCGGCCGGGCGGAGGCTCCGTGCCGCCGCAGGCCGCGCACAGGACGACCGCGGCGAGAGCCAATGCTCTCAGGCGGTCGGGACCCACACGAGCGCCGTCTCGACGACGCGGACGTCGGCCGTTTCGAGCCGGATCGGCACGGTCTCGACTGCGTCGGCCTTCGCCGCCCACTTCTCGTCGATCTCGGCCACCTCGTCGAGGATCTCCTGCTCGAGGTCGGCGAGGTCCGCCTCGGCGAGCTCGACCTTCTCCTCGGCTGTCTCCTTCCGCTCGGCGGCGCGCGTGCTCATGCCACGGCGGCTCGCCGCACCGCCGAGCGCGCGGCCCGCTCGGGCGATCGTGCGGGTGTCCGCCTTGCCGCCGAGGAGGACGCCGACGACGCTGCCGAG
>JANPKC010000169.1:0-12375 GCA_031425855.1 Actinomycetes bacterium
TCACGTTGACCGCCCGCACCGGCGACGACGAGATCTCGAACATCGTGGTCGAGAACGGGACGCCGGGCTACGAGATCTCGGCGCCGATGACGAAGCTCGGCTGGAAGGCCTCCGACACGCGCGAGCTCTCCTTCCTCGACTGAGCCGTCCCCGAGGGGAACCTGCTCGGGCCGCGCGGCCAGGCCTTCCACCAGTACCTCGAGATCCTCGACGGTGGCCGCATCTCGGTCGCGGCGATGGGGGTCGGGCTCGCGCAGGGCGCGTACGACCTCGCGTTCGCCTACGCGCGGGAGCGGGAGCAGTTCGGCAAGCCGATCTCGCGCTTCCAGGCCATCCAGTTCAAGCTCGCCGACATGGCGACGGAGATCGAGGCCGGCCGATCGCTCGTGGTGAAGGCGGCGTGGCTGAAGGATCAGGGCCGGCCGTTCGCGCGCGAGGCCGCGATGGCGAAGCTCTACACCGGCGAGCTCTCGAACCGGGCGGCCAACTGGGCGCTCCAGATCCACGGCGGCTACGGCTTCATGGACGAGTACGCGATCTCCCGTCTCTACCGCGACCAGAAGATCCTCGAGATCGGCGAAGGCACGAACGAGGTGCAGCGGATGGTGATCGCGAAGCTGCTGGGCCTCTAGACGGTCGCGGCGATCCTCGCGTTCGCCGCCTCGTCCTCGAGCACCTCGGCGATGTGCCCGTCGCGGACGAGCCGGAAGAGCGCGCTGACGACCTCGGGGTCGTAGCGCCCGCCTGCGAGCCGCCAGATCTCGGTCAACGACGACGTCAGGGGCAGCGCGTCGCCGGCCGGCTCGGTCATGGTCACGATCGCGTTCGCGACGGCGACGATCCTGGCCTCGAACGGGATCGCCTCCCCGCGAACGCGGCGCGGCCCGGTTCCGTCCCAGTGCTCCTCGTAGGTCGCGACGGTGCGGGCGACATGAGCCGCGCACGGCATCCGGGCCACGAGCTCCGCGCCGCGCGTGCCATGGTGGAGCTCGAGCTTCGCGTCGAGCGCCGTCAGCGCGCCGTGGGGGTGCAGCGCCGACTCGTCGAGCGGCAACGTCCCGAGCGCGTGCAGCAGCCCGCCGAGGTAGCAGGACGCCACCTCTCCCGGCTTCAGGTCGAGGGCCAGCGCGAGATCCTGGGAGAGCCGCGCGACCTTGCGTGAATGCGCCGGCGCGATCAGGTAGCGCCGGTCGATCGCGGCAGCGAGGTCGAGGAGCTGCTCGAACGCGGTCAGGCCGAGCCGGGGATGACCGTTGACGAGGACGTCCTGTCTAGGCCCGCGAGTGTGGTTGCCACCCAGCTGCGAGGCGGCGTCGAGCAACTCCTCGGCCCGCGCAACGACGTCGGCGGCCGTGCTCCCCGCGCGCCAGACGGCGACGCCGGCCGCCGCGGCTGCTCCGGCTCCGACGCGGAGGCGCTCCGCGGCCTCCGCCGCACCGGCCTCGTCGATCCGCGCCAGGACGACCGCCAGCCTGCCGTCGTCGAGCCGCGCAACGAGGTCGAGCTCGCGCGCGGTGCCCACGAGCCGCGTGAGCGCCTCGTCCGCGCTGCGCCGCGGCACCCGCACGAGCACGAGCGCGAACGGCTCGTCGTACTGCCGCGCGGCCGCCGCCAGCCGCCGCAGCTGGTCGTGCAGGTGCGGCTCGTCGTAGACGCCGGTGAGCGGGTCGCGGCGTGCCGACTCGCGAGCCGTGGCGAGCAGGAGGATCCACCCGCGGACGAGCAACAGCGCCGTGAGGACGAGCACGAAGGCGATCGCCCGTGAGGACGGCTCGCCACGGGCTCCCTCGACCATCAGCACGAGCAGGATCGCGAGCAGGGAGACGGTCATGCTCACCGCCGTCCGCAGGCGCAGGGGGGAGCGGCGCTGAGACCAGTTCGGCCTGCGGCCGATCCCGAGCGCGGACGCGACGGCGGCGAGGCAGATGAGGCACGCCTGCAGCTGCCAGCCGAGGTCGACAAACCCGCCGGACACGTAGCGCTCGTCGAGGACGAGGTGGGTGTAGACGCCGTCGGCGACTCCACCGGTCGCGACGCCGGCCGCGACCAGCCAGCCCGCGAGCGTCCCACGCCGCGCCGAGACGAGCGGCGTAGCCGCGATCGTGCACAGGAGGACGAGGTCGAGCACCGGGTAGCTGAGACCGACGAGCGAGGGCAGGTCGGTGCCGATCTGGAGCTCGCGGAGCACGAGCCACCACCAGAGCAGCGCCAGCGACGACACCACGAGCAGGCCGTCGAGCAGCGCCTGACCGCCGATCACGCGCAGCGACGGGCGGAAGAAGAAGACGAGCGCGACCAGGATCACGCCGTAGAAGCCGAGATAGGCGACGTCGGTCCACCAGGGGAACGGCACGGAAGCGTTCGTCAGCTCGGCGACGCTCCAGAGCACCTCGCCCGCGAGCCACGAAGCACACGCGATCGAGACGAGCAGCCAGAAGGCCCTCAACCCCTTCGGAACCCGCGTGGCCGCCCAGCCGGCCAGCAGCACGGCGGCGGCGATCGGGACGAGGTAGGCGGTGTCGGCGAAGACGAGCTGCGCCCGCTCGCCACCCGGTGCGAGCAGGAGCCAGCTCGTGTAGAAGGCGAGCCAGGCGACCACGGCGGCGAGAGCGCCGGCAGCCGCATGCCGCACGCGCGGAGTACCCATCGTCCAAGGAATCGTGCGCTTCCTCACGCGCTCGGACCCCCGTTCGGGGGATGACCCGTCGACTCCTTGCCGGTCAGCTAGCTCTCGGCGAGTGCGTGGCGGAGCTTGCGGCGCGCCGCCTTGCGCTCCTTCATCGCCCGCGGGTCCGGCACCGGCACCGCGGAGAGGAGCGCCTTCGTGTAGTCGTCCTGCGGGTTCGTGTAGACCTCCTCGGCCGGCCCGATCTCGACGAGTTGGCCCTTGTTCATCACCGCGATCCGGTCGCTCATCCCGCGCACCACGGCGAGATCGTGGGCGATGAAGAGGTAGGTGAGCCCGAAGTCGTGCTGGAGGTCCTTGAGCAGGTTCAGGATCTGCGCCTGGATCGAGACGTCGAGCGCCGAGACCGGCTCGTCGCACACGATCAGCTTCGGGCTGAGCGCCAGCGCCCGTGCGATCCCGATCCGCTGCCGCTGGCCGCCCGAGAACTCGTGCGGGTAGCGGTTCGTGTAGGTCGGGTTGAAGCCGACCACGTCGAGCAGCTCGCGGATGCGGGCGGAGCGGTCGCGCCGCGTGCCGATCCCATGCACGATCAGGGGCTCGCCGACGATGTCGCCGACGGTCATCCGCGGGTCGAGCGACGAGTACGGATCCTGGAAGACGATCTGCATCTCGCGGCGCATCTTCCGCATCTCCTCGCGCCCGAGCGTCGTCAGCTCGGTGCCCTCGAACCGGATCGAGCCTGAGGTCGGCTTCAGCAGCTGGAGCACGCAATAGCCGGTGGTGGACTTCCCCGAGCCCGACTCGCCGACGAGCCCGAGCGTCTCGCCCGCGACGACCTCGAAGCTGACGCCGTCGACGGCACGGACCTCGCCCACCTTGCGCTCGATCAGCAGGCCCTCCCGGATCGGGAAGTGCTTGTGCAGGTCGGTGACGCTCAGGATCGGCGGTGGCGAATTTCCGGCTCCGGCGCCGGCGAAGCCGGCACCTCCGCTCCTGGACGGCTCCGTCGAGCCTACGCCGCTCATACAGGCGCTCCCTCGGGCCGGCGGGTGCCGGTGCGCTCGCTCGCGGGATGGGACGAGCGAACCCAGTGGCCGGGGCGCAGCTCGCGTAGCTGCGGCTCGTGCACGGTGCAGTCGTCGCTGCCGGCGTGGGGGCACCGAGGGCCGAATCGGCACGCCTTCGGCGGGTCGATCAGGTCGGGCGGCCGGCCCGGGATCGCAGTCAGCCTGCCCTCGCGCACGTTCGCCCCCTCGAGCTGGGGCAGCGCCCCGAGCAGCGCCTCGGTATACGGGTGCTCGGGGTTGTCGAAGAGGTCGAGCGTGGAGGCCTGCTCCACGACCTGGCCGGCGTACATGACGATGATGTCGTCCGCCGCCTCGGCGACCACGCCCATGTCGTGCGTGATGATGATCATCGACATGTCGTACTCGGCGCGCAGGTCCTCGAGCAGGTCGAGGACGGAGGCCTGCACGGTCACGTCGAGCGCCGTCGTCGGCTCGTCGGCGATCAGCAGCTTCGGGTCGCACGAGAGCGCGATCGCGATCATCACACGCTGGCGCATCCCGCCCGAGAAGCGGTGCGGGTAGTCGCCAAGCCGCTCTGACGCGCGCGGGATCCGGACCTTCTCCAGCAGCTCGATCGCCTTCTTGTCGGCCTGCTTCTGCGAGACGTCGTAGTGACGCCTGATCGTCTCGGTGATCTGCGTCCCGATCGTCAGCGTCGGGTTCAGCGACGTCATCGGGTCCTGGAAGATCATCGCGATCTCGCGCCCGCGGAGATCCTCGAGCTGCCGCTCGCTGAGCGTCGTCAGGTCGCGGCCCTCGTAGAGCACCGAGCCGGAGACGATCTTCGCAGGCGGCTTCGGGATCAGGCCCATGATCGAGAGCGCGGTCACGGACTTGCCGCAGCCGGACTCGCCGACGATCCCGAGCGTCTTGCCCTTCTCGACCGAGAAGCTGACGCCGTCGACGGCTCGAACCGTGCCCTCGCGGGTGAAGAAGTGCGTTCGCAGGTCGTTGACCTCGAGCAGGGCCATCTACGTCTCCCTCGTCCGCGGGTCGAGGGCGTCGCGGAGGCCGTCGGCGACGAAGTTGGCGCAGAGGACGAGCGTGGCGATCGCGACCGAGGGGACGATGATCGCGGTCGGATGGCTGCGGAAGACCGTGCGGCCCTCCTGCGCCATCGCACCCCAGGACGCGTCGGGCGGGCTGATCCCGAGCCCGATGAAGGACAGGAACGCCTCGCCGAGGATCACGCCCGGCAGCTCGAGGAAGATCGCGATGATCAGGACGCCGAGCGTGTTCGGCAGCAGGTGGCGCCCGAGGATCCGGTACCAGCGCGCGCCGACCGCCTTCGCCGCGCGCACGTAGTCGTTCTCCTTCAGGCTGAGCACCTGGCCGCGCACGATCCGCGCGGTCGTGAACCAGCTCGCGATCGAGAGCGCAATCATCATCGTCCACATGTCCGTCCGGCCGATGATCTGCAGCGTGATGATCGCGAAGGGCAGGTACGGCAGCCCGTAGAGCGCGTCGAGGAAGCGCATCAGCCCGTTGTCGAGCCGCCCGCCGACGAAGCCGGAGATCGACCCGTAGACGACGCCGATCAGGAGGATCGCCAGCGTCGCGCCGAAGCCGATCAGGATCGAGACGCGGCCGCCGAGGGCGGTGCGGGTGAAGAGGTCGCGTCCGAACTTGTCCGTGCCGAACGGGTGGTCAAGCGTCGGCGTCTGGCTCGCGATCGTGAAGTTGATCTTGTTCGGGTCGTACGGCGAGAGGATCGGGGCGACGAGGCAGTAGAGGAGGACGACGACGAAGACGACGCCGGCGAGCGTCGCGGCCCTGTTGCGCACGTAGCGGCGCCAGGCGTCCTTCCAGAGGTTGGTCTGGCGGATCGGCGCGCCGGAAGCGGGCGCGGAGCCCGGCTCGGTGGCGAGCGCCTCCTCTCGCGCGTCGGTCACGCTCACGCGCGCACGTCCCTCGTCCGCGGGTCGAGGATCCCGTAGAGGATGTCGACCACGAGGTTGGCGACGATCACGATCACCGAGAGCAGGACCGTCAGGCCCATCACGACCGAGTAGTCGCGGTTGAAGACCGAGTCGACGAACTGCTGGCCGATGCCCGGGATGTTGAAGATCAGCTCGATCACGAACGAGCCGGTGATGATGAATCCGAGCAGCGGCCCTGCGGCCGTGACGACCGGGATCAGCGAGTTCCGGAGCACGTGCAGCCCGACGACGCGGCGGTAGCGCAGGCCCTTCGCCTTCGCCGTCCGCACATAGTCCTGCTGGAGCGTCTCGAGCATCGTCCCGCGGACGAGCCGCGCGAACAGCGCCATCGGGCCGAAGCCGAGCGCGATCGAGGGCAGCACCTTGTGCTCCCAGCTCGTCCAGCCGCTCGTCGGGAACCAGCCGGCCTTCAGGGCGACGAAGTAGATCAGCAGCGTCGCGATCAGGAAGCTGGGGACGGCGTGGAAGACGTTCGAGAAGAACATGGCGCTGTAGTCGACCCAGGTGTTGTGCCGCAGCGCCGCGATCATCCCGAGCGGGACGCCGAGGACGATTGCGAACAGGAAGGCGAAGAGGCCGAGCTGGATCGAGGTCGGGAAGTGAGTCGCCACGATGTCGTTGACGTCACGGCCGCGGACGACGAGCGACGGCCCGAGGTCGAATGTCGCGACGCCCTTTACGTAGTGGGCGTACTGGAGGTACCACGGGTCGTTGACGTGGAACTTCGCCTCCAGGTTCCGCTGCGTCGCCTCGGTGACTGCGCGCTCCGACTGGCGGAACGGGTTGCCCCCGATCTGCCGCATCATCGTGAACGTCAGGAAGATGACGACGAGAAGCACGGGGATCGTCCAGAAGATCCGCCTGACGATGAACTTGAGCATGGACGCTCCCTACCCTGGATCGAAGTTCCCGAACGGGGGCGAGGCGCTGGCGCCCCACCCCCGTTCGGCTGGTGCGGTCCTACTCGGTGACGACGACCTTGGTCAGGTCGACCTGGTCGAGCAGGTTGCGGTCGAACGACTCCTTGATCGACTCCCGCTCGAGGCCCTGGTAGGTGTAGTAGTAGAACGGGATGATCGGCATGTCGCCGTTCTCCCCGAAGAGGATCTCCTCCGCCTGGCCGTAGATCTCGTAGCGGGCGTCGTTGTCCTCCGTGGCGCGCGCCTTCTCGATCAGCGCGTCGTACTCCTTGTTGCAGTAGTTCGTCGAGTTGTTCCCCGACTCGCACGTCCAGAGCTCGAGGAAGTTGATCGCGTCGACGAAGTCGCCGATCCAGCCGAGCCGGTAGACGTCGACGTCCTTGTTCGGCGGCGGCCCGAGGAACTCCAGGTACTGCTGGAACTCCTGCTGCTTGATCGTGCTCTCGATCCCGAGCTCCTCCCAGGCGGCCTGGATCCCGACTGCGATCTCACGGTGGCCCGGGGCGTCGTTGATGTAGAGCGTGATGCTCTTCTTCGGGTTGGCGACCTCGCTCATCAGCTGCTTCGCCTGCTCCATGTCGCCCTCGGCGGGCAGCCACGGCGACGCCGGGTTGATCGCGTCGTAACCGGGCATCCCCTCGGGGGTCATGCCCGTCGCCGGGATCTGGTCGGCCTGGGCGATGTTGTCGATCAGCGACTGGCGCGGGATCGCCAGCGCCATCGCGCGGCGCTGCTTCACGTCGGTGATGCTCTCGACGTTGAAGCCGTGGTAGTAGGTGCCGAGAGCCGTGTACTTCTCGTACTCCGGCGTCTCCTTCAGGCGCGCCGTCTCGTCGGGCGGCAGCGTCTCGAGCACGTCGACCTCGCCGGCCTCGAACGCCTGCACGGCGGTCGTGCCGTCCTCGATCATGCGGCCGTTGACGCGCGTCAGCTTGACGCTCGCCGCGTCGCGCCACTCGTCCCACTTGACCAGGTCGATCGCGGAGCTGTGCTCCCAGTTCTCGAGCTTGAAGGGGCCGTTGGTGACGATGTTCGCCGCCTCCGTCCACTTGTCGCCGAACTTGTCGACCGTCGCCTTGTGCACGGCGATGAACGAGTGGTGCGCGGACTGCTGCACGAACCACGGCTGGGCGCTCGTCAGCTTGACCTCGAGCGTCTTGTCGTCGAGGGCCTTGACGCCCATCTTGTCGGCGAGCGCCGCGCAGTCGTCCTTCTTCGGATCGCAGCTGTTGTACTCCTGCGCGCCGACGATGCCGTAGAACTGGTAGGCGTAGTCCGCCGCGAGCTCGGGCGAGACGGTGCGCTTCCAGGAGTACTCGAAGTCCTGAGCGGTGACGGGGTCGCCGTTCGTCCACTTCAGGTCGTCGCGGAGCACGTAGGTGACGGTCTTGCCGTCCTCGCTCGTCTCGACCGACTCGGCCGCAGCCGGGACCGGCTTGAGATCCTCGTCGAGCTTGACGAGCGGGTCCATGATGTTGAACAGGATGTTGGCGGAGGTGACATCGCTCGCGAGACCGGGATCGAGCGACGGGGGCTCCGTGCCCCAGTTCACCGTGATCACCTGCTCGGCGGCCTCGTTGCCGCCGCTCTCCTCGGTCGTCGCGCCGGTGCCCGCAGCCTCGTCGTCGTCGCCGCCGCAGCCGGCCGCGACCAGAGCGAGACTCGTGACGAGCAGCGCGAGCCACAGCCAGAGGGTCTTGGTCCTCATCGGGTAGATCCTTCCTTCGGTTGCATGAGTGCAGCGGCGCGGGTAGAACGCCGACTTGGTCCTTGCCAGGTATACCGTTCGCAAACCTGTGAAACAGCGGTATTTACATCGTGCATACGCGGGCACAACGCTAGCGACGTTGTTGGTCGCCCTGTCCGCCGAACCGGCGTCTGCGCATCTCGAGCTGCGGCCCCGTCTCGTCGAGCAGGGTGCCGTCACCGAGGTGCGGGTCGAGCTGCCGCAATTACGTCCAGGCGGCCCGCCGCGGACCCTCGAGATCGACGGCGCGGGGGTGGCAATCCTCTCGGTCGGCCTCCTCTCCACGGCCGGGTCGGAAACCGCGTGGAACGTGCGGCTTCGGGCCGACGGCGATCCCGGGGTCGTGGCCCTCGTGCTCAGAGCGGTGTACGCCGACGGCGAGTCGGTCGAGGTCGACGAGGAGCTGACCGTCGCGCCGGCGCCGCCCGGCTCCGATTTCCCCTGGCCGGCGCTCGTGGTGGGCGCGCTGCTGGCGGTCGCGTTCGCCGGTGTCGCGCTCCACCTCGCCCGCCGGAAAGCCTGATAGCGTCACCATCCGTGCTGTTTCACCAGTTCGTTGACGACGATCTTGGCTGTGCGTCGTACCTGGTCGGCGACGAGGATGCGGGTGTCGCCGCGATCGTCGACCCCCCGTACGCGATCGAGCCCCTGCTGGAGGAGGCCGCGCGGCGTGGCGTCCGGATCGTGCGCACGATCGAGACCCACACGCACGCCGACCATCTCTCCGGCCACGGCCGGCTGGCGCTCGACCACGGCATCCCGATCTCGATCCATCCCGCCGCCGAGGCGGAGTACGAGCACGACGCGCTCGACGACGGCACCGAGATCGAGGTCGGCGAAGTCGTCCTGCGGGCGATCCACACGCCCGGCCACCGGCCCGAGCACACGTGCCTCGTCGTGATCGACCGCTCCCGCGCGGCCGAGCCGTGGCTCGTGCTGACGGGTGACTCGCTCTTCGTCGGCGACGCAGCGCGGCCCGATCTCGCGGTCGGCGCGAAGGAGGGCGCCGAGGGTCTCTTCCACTCCCTGCGCCTGCTGCTCGAGCTCGCGGACGGCGTCGAGGTCTTCCCCGGCCACGTCGCCGGATCCCTGTGCGGGAAGGCCATGAGCTCGAAGGCCTCGTCCACGATCGGCTTCGAGCGGCGCTTCAATCCCGCGCTCCAGATCGAGAGCGAGTCCGACTTCGTCGCCGACTCGGCCTCGGTGTCGGCGCCCAAGCCTCCGAACATGACGCGGCTCGTCGAGCTCAACCGCGGGCCGTTCGTGGGAGCTCCCGACGACGTCGTCGAGCTTCCGGTCGCTTCGGCGGAGGCGGTCGTCCTCGACGTCCGGCCCGTCGCGGACTACCTCGCCGGGCACCAGCACGGCGCGCTGAGCGTCCCCGTCTCCGGCAGCTCGTTCGCGACGAAGGCGGCGTTCCTGCTCGATCCCGAGTCGGCGATCGTCGTCCAGGCCGGGAGCACCGGAGAGGCCGAGCGCGCGATCCGGGGGCTCCGGTCGATCGGTCTTCTGGCGCTCGAGGGGTACGTTCTCGGCGAAGGGCCGGAGCGGATGGAGGCGGTCACGCTCGACGAGCTCGACGAGCTCCTGAAGGACGGCGCCGAGCTGATCGACGTCCGCGAGCGCGACGAGCGCGACGGCGGCTACATCGCCGGCAGCCGCAACATCCCCTATCGCCTTCTCCCCGTCTGCGGCGCCGACGTTCCCTCCGACCGGCCCGTCGTGACGATCTGCGAGAGCGGCGCCCGCGCCGGGATCGCCGCGTCGATCCTCGCCGCGAAGGGCATCGACGCCCGTCCCGTGCTCGACGGCGGCGTCACCGCCTACGCCGCCCGGGGCGGCCAGATGGTCGAGTTCCGCCGTTGCGGCTCCTGAACGTGGCCGCTCACCCCGAGACGGGGGTCAGGCCGTCCGCGCCAACAGCGCCTCGCCCTCGCGGATGTAGCGCGTAGCGCCGACGGAGCGGTAGAAGGCGAGCGCTTTCGCCAACTGGAGATCGGCCTCGTGACGCCGGCCCGCCGCGACGAGCTCCTTTGCGTCGCGCAGCCGCACCTGCGCCTCACCCGACCGATCGCCGATCGCCTCGAGCAGGTCGGCGGCCTCGGCGGGGCTGCCGCCGAGAATGGCGGCAGCGGCGTCGCGCCACGGGGAGGCACGATGCGCCGGGAGCGCGTTGCGGGTCTCCTCGAGGAGGCCGAGCGGGGCAGCGGCGAGGGCGAGCTCGATCACATATCCCTCGTCGGCGAGCGTCTCGAGCGCGGTCGCGCGTGCCTCCAACACGTTCCCGAGCTCCAACTGGACGTGCAGCTGCACGCTCAAGGCAGGTCGGAGTGCTTGCGGGTCCTTGGCCTCCCGCGCGAGCGCGAGCCCGCGGGTGGCTGCCTCGACCGCGCCGTCCGTATCTCCGCGCGCGAGCAGGATGCGCGCGCGCACACCGTGCGCGCCTGCCTCGAGATAGTGCGGCGACCCCGCCTCGCACTCGGCGATGAACGCGTCGCAGCCCGCGAGCGCCTCGTCCCAGTCGCCGGCGTCGAACGCGAACCAGTTCTTCGCCCCCCGGATGTACCGGCCGACAGTCGCGTTGCCGAGCCTCTCCGAGACCTCCTCTGCCCGCTCGTAGAGCTTCTTTCCCCGCTCGACCTCGCCCGCGTAGTAGACCATCGAGGCCAGGTTGTTGAGCGCCCGGGCGGCCTCCGGGCTGTTGAGCGCGAGCCCGTGCTCGACGGCCAGCTCGAGATCTGCAATCCCGCCCTCGTCGCCCGCGTTGACGCGAGCGGTGCCGAGCGCGTTGAGAGCGAGGATTCGGGGCTCATCGATCCCGAGCTCGTCGGCCAGGGCAAGCGCCTGCCGTGCGGCCGAGGTTGCTCCCTCCACATCGGCCGCGAGCATCCTGTGCCGCGCGACCTGCGCGAAGACGCGCGCCGCCGTCGGCGACGCAGCGCGCCCCGCGATCAGCTCCCGGGCCCGCGAGAGATGCTCCTGGGCGGCGTCGCGCAGACCGCGGAACCACCAGGCATCGGCGAGAAGCAGGCTCGCGTCTGCCGCCGACTCCGGGTCGGCGGCCGCGGTAAGGAGCTCGCGCGCTTCCTCGAGGACCTCCACGCGGCGCTCGTCGCCCGCGAGGTGAAGCGCCGAGCCGAGCCGGAAGAGGACGCGAGGACGCTCGGTCTCGTCGATCCCCAGGCTCAGCGCCTCGTCGTAGAAGCGCGTGGCCGCCTCGAAGGCGTTGAGGCCGAAAGCCCTGTCCCCTGCCGTCACGAGGGCAGTGGCGGCCGCACCGGCCAGGATACCGGCATCAATTCCGGCTGCCCGCCACAGCTCGAGCGCCGAGAGATAGTGGTGCGCGAGGAGGTCGGCGTGGTCCTCGGGCCGGCCGAGCGACTCGATCCACTCCGCCGCGGCGCGGTGGCGGTCGGCCCGCGCCGCGCGCGGGATCGCCCCGTAGGCGACGTCGCGGACCAGCACGTGACGGAACGCGTACTCGCGCTCGCCCGCGACCGAGCTGCGCCGCTCGCGCCGGACGAGCTCCCGCCGCTCGAGCGCGTGCAGCCGCTCCTCGACGGCGAACTGCTCGCGGGATCCGATGGCGGCGAGCGCTCCCGACCAGAAGACCTTCCCGACGACTGCAGCGTCCTGCAGCAGGCTCTTGTCCTCCGCCTCGAGGCCGTCGAGTCGCGCAGCGATGATGCCCTGGACGGACTCCGGCAGCTCGGCGCCTCCGCCGCGCTCTCCGAACATCCGCACGAACTCCTCCGCGTAGAGCGGATTGCCTCCTGCCCGCTCGAGCAGCGTGGCCTGCACCTCCACCGGCAGCACCGACTGCTCGAGCAGCGCGTGCACGAGCCGGGCGGTCTCCGAGTCCGAGAGCGGCGGCAGCGACACGGTCGTTGCGTTCGCCTTGCCACCACCCCATGCCGGCCGGCGCGACAGCAGCTCCGGCCGCGCGGTCGCGACGACCAGGACGGGATAAAAAGGGGATGTTGCGCGAGACGGAATTGCGTGGTGAAGCGCTGGCGAAGGGAGTGGAAAAGCTGCTCGCCGAGTAGCCAGTTGTGCTCCGCTTAGCTTCCGC
>JANPKC010000170.1:0-4009 GCA_031425855.1 Actinomycetes bacterium
GATCTTCAGCACCTTGCGCACCTTCTCCAGCGGCATGCCGAGCTTCTCGGCCAGCTCCTCCGGCTGCGGCTCGCGGCCGATCTCGTGCAGCATCTGGCGCGAGGTGCGGACCAGCTTGTTGATCGTCTCGATCATGTGGACGGGGATGCGGATCGTGCGCGCCTGTCGGCGATGGAGCGCGTGATGGCCTGGCGGATCCACCAGGTCGCGTAGGTGGAGAACTTGAAGCCCTTGCGGTAGTCGAACTTCTCGACGGCGCGGATCAGCCCGAGCGAGCCCTCCTGGATCAGGTCGAGAAAGGAGAGGCCGCGGCCGAGGTAGCCCTTCGCGATCGAGACGACGAGCCGCAGGTTCGCCTCGGTCATCTGCGTCTTCGCGGACATGTCGCCCCGCTCGATCCGCTTTGCCAGGTAGATCTCCTGGTCGGCTGTCAGAAGGGGCACCTTGCCGATCTCACGAAGGTAGAGCCGTAGGGAGTCGAGCGAGGGCTCGACGGTGAGATCCAGCTTCGGCGCCGATTTCTCGTCCTCGGCGAGCGCGGGCTGCTCGTGGGGCGGAGACTTGTACTGCTCCCCCTCGACCAGCTCGATCGAGTGGTCGATCAGATAGGTGTAGAAGTCCTCGATCTGCTCTTTCGTCAGGTCGACCTCTTCGAGGCCCGCGACGATCTCGTCGTACGTGAGAAAGCCCTTCTCCTGACCGTGCTGGACGAGCTTCTGGAGCTCCTCGACCTCTGGAAGGGCGATATCGACGGTGAGCATGGACCTCGCTTTCCTCGCGGCTGACGGGGATAGGACCTGCCGGGCAAAACAAAGAGCCGGATCGCGGGGCTCCGGCTCTGACCATCGAGGGCTGGATCCTACAACGGACCGCCGGTGTCGTGTTAGCGAAATTTCAACCGCGGCTTCGCCGGTCGGCCACGACCTCCCCGACGAGCTCGCCGCGCGAGTTCTGGAGCGGCTCGACCCCGAGCTCGCCGGTCTCGAACCCGAGACGGCGGAGGAGCTCGGCCAGCGCCGGCCTCATCGCGCGCATGCTGCCGTCCTCGACTTTCAGCGCGATCCCGAGCCCGTCCGGGCCGCACGCGCAGAACAGTCCCTCGGCTCCGCCCTTCGCGGTCCACCCCTCCAGCTCGCGCATCAGGAGCGTGTCGGCGCCCCGCGGCCCGCGGATCAGCTCCGGGTGGGCTCGCATCGCCGCCGCGACCCGAGCGCCGCCGTCGACCTGCTCGAGGCGGGAGAACAGCAGCGCCATCCGCTCGAGCGGGAGCGCGAACGTGAGCACACCGCACCCGTCCACGGCGGTCTGGATGTCGTCCGACGCGACGTCCGATGCGCCCGAGATCTCGGCGAGGCAGGCGTGCTGGACCGGGTGCGTCGCCAGCCGGTAGCCGCCGCTCGCCCAGCCCTTCGTCCGGCAGAGGGCGAGCATCCCGGCGTGCTTGCCGGAGCAGTTGTGCTCGAGCGGCGTCGGGCCAGCATCCAAACCGATAGTGCCGCACTCGAGCTCGTCCTCGGTCGCTGGGGCCTTCGCGAGCAGGCCGCGCACCGCCTCAAGCTGCTCGGGCAAGGCGAGGTGCGAGGCGCAGGCGATCGCGATCTCCTCGTCCGTCAGGTCGTCGCGGGCGCACACGAGCGGCAGCGCCTGGAACGGCTTCGCAGACGAGCGGAGGTACGCGACGCATTCGGCCTCGCCCGCCTGCTCGATCACGGCCCCGTCGCGCACGGCGACCGCGTGGACGACGTGCGTCGCCTCCTCGACTGCGCCGCGACGCACGACTACCCGGAGCGGATCCACGCTCCGCAGCCTATGCGGTTGCAGATCCCGAAAGGCGGCCGTTCGGTGTCCGGTCGCTGCTCGTGGCCGTGGTCGGGCAATCACAACCGGGGTGGGTGGGCGGCGCCTGCTCCGGGCTCTGCCGGCCGCCGGGTCTCGGCCCGCGTCGACGGTGGCCACCGACATGTGAGAGACTCCGCCCGCATCAGACCGTGCAGGTCGTCAATTGGCCCGATCACGCTTGGGTCGCCGCTCGGGCCTCAAGTAGGGGAGAACAGATGCGAACGTACGCAAGACTCGTGGTGTTGTCGCTCGCCGCCGCCGTCGCGTTGATGCTGCCATTGGGGGCCAACGCAGACGTCGCCGACGCGGTGAGCACGTTCACCTATACGAAGAACATGCACCCGCAGGGTTACTCCCCCCGCGTGGTGCCGTTCACGGGCCCAACCTCGGGCATTTTCAACTCGGACCTGGCCTTCTGGGACAAGATGGCCGTCCAGGGGACGTACGAGGGGTTCAGGCTGATCGACATCAGCGATCCGGAGAGTCCGACCGAGATCGTGAACTTCACCGACTGTGTCGGTGGAACGACCACAGGCAACCAGGGTGACGTGATCGTCTGGGGCAACATTCTCGTCCGCTCGTGGAACTCGCCGACTCCGGCCGGGGGACGGTTCTGCGGCGGCGTCTTCACGCCCGCCACGCAGGAGGGCGTCCACGTTTTCGACATCAGCAACCCGGCGAGCCCGAGGGGCCTCGCCTTCGTGGCCACGCCGTGCGGATCGCACACCGCCACGGGCGTGCCGGACCTCGCCAACGGCCGGCTGCTCGTCTACAACAGCTCGTCCAGCGGTTCGCCCGGCTGCCGCGGCATCGACATCCTCCAGGTCCCGCTGGCCACACCGGCCGCAGCGAGCTACCTGCGCTTCGAGGCCTCCGGCCAACCTAGCCCCACGGTGACCGTCAATCCGCCGTCTGGAGCCGCCGGAACCTACGCCGCCGCCGGCGCCGACTTCGGCCCGGCACCGCCGGTTTCCGGCATCTCCGGAGCCTTCGCGCTGGTCAACGACGGCGCAGGCGCCTCACCGACGGACGGCTGCGAGCCGTTCGTCATTCCCGCAGGCTCGATCGCGATCATCGATCGTGGCAACTGCGAGTTCCAGGCGAAGACGCAGAATGCGCAGAACGCAGGGGCGAGCGCTGTGGTCATCGTCAACAACGCTCCCGGCCCGGCCACGCAGATGGGCGGGACGAACGCTGCGATCGTGATCCCCGCCGTGCAGGTTTCACAGGCCGACGGCGCGACGATCAAGGCGGGCCTGCCCGCCACCGGCAGCGTGCAGTCGTCGGCCGTGCCGGACCGCTCGTGCCACGACACCGGCGTGATCCTCGGCGATGTGATGCTGGCCACCTGCGCCGGCGGCAACGGCGTCAGCACCTGGACGCTCGATCCGGCCGAGGGCGGCTCGCTCGTGGATCCGAAGCTCCTCTACTCCCGCTCGATCGCCGGCGTCACGATCGGGCACACGGCGGCATTCACCTGGGACGGGGAGGTGCTGATCTTCGGCCACGAGCCCGGCGGCGGATCCCAAGCCCGCTGCCAGGCGACGAGCGCCGAGGTCGACAGAACACTGTTCTTCCTCGACGCCGAGACGGGCGCCACGGTTGGAACGTTCCTCCATCCGCGCCCGCAAAGCGCCTCGGAGAACTGCACGTGGCACAACCTGAACGTCGTGCCGACCGACAAGCGCTACGTGTTCGTGTCCGGCAACTACCAGTCGGGGATCTCGGTGGTCGACTTCACGGACCCGTCGAACGCAAGCGAGATCGCGTACGCCGATCCGGCCCCGCTCGTGCATCCGACGACTCCCGGCGCGATCGTGGGAGGCGGCGACTGGTCGAGCTACTGGTACGACGGTCGGATCTACGAGTCCGACATGCGGCGTGGCCTCATCATCTGGAACCTCAGCGACAACGCGGTGGCGGGGGCCAAGAAGCTCGGCCATCTGAATCCGCAGACGCAGGAAACCTCCTTCCCGTTCAAGGGCAAGGGGAAGTAGACGCTCGACCAGCAGTGAGGCGGCCGCTTCGGGCCGCCTCACTGCTGCCTTTCGATCACAGCTCGCCGATCGTGTCCGGGATGATCGCGTAAACGCGGGCTTGCGAACGGTCGATGGCTGTCGTATGTTCCGACGGCCATCGACCGTTTCGTCAACCTGCCCGCGCCGGACTA
>JANPKC010000171.1:0-14650 GCA_031425855.1 Actinomycetes bacterium
GGCCGCCTCGCCGCGATCGTGCGGGAGCCGAACGGCCCCCGGACCGAGGAGACGGGCGCCGCGACTGCCGCGACGCCCGCCCCCGAGTCCGTCTGACCCCGGGTTCGTCTCACCCCCGGGTCCGTCTGACCTACGTGCCGGGGATCTTCACCAGCAGCAGCTGACCGTGCTCCCGCTTGAAGGTCGTCGTCCCGCGGCGCTCCTGCTGGACGAAGACCGAGTGGGCCTGGACGTTGGTGTAGAACCAGCCCGGCCCGAACGCGTACGACGCGTCCACGATCCCCGACGACTCCCAGTTCCCCTGGGCGGCGTTCGCGTCGAGCGAGCGCTGGTTCACGCGCGCGACGACCGTGAGCGCCTTCGTCGCCAGGTCGTAGCGCCAGATCCGCGCGGTCGTGCCGGCGGCGTTGCTCGCGCTGTACTGGTTCTGCGAGCCCGGATCCTCCTGGAAGAGGATCGCCTTCTTCGTCGTCTCGATGTTGTCGGGGTTGTGGATCAGCGAGACGTCACCGGCGCCGGCGGCGCCCTTGCTGTCGCCGTCCACGATCACCGAGAGGCTCGTCACCTTGAGCGGATTGGCCTTGTCGAGCTCCATCCGGAAGATGCGGCCGTTCGGGTACGGGCCCGCGGTGCCCGCCGGGCCGCGGCGCAGCCGGGTCGTCGTCGCGTCCGGGAGCGCGCGAGGCTCGCCCGTGTCCGCGAAGTAGACGACGTTGGGCGTCGTCCGGTCGTAGGCGATGTCCTCGACCCGGATGAACTGGAACACGTTGTTCGCGTTGGACCAGCTCTCGAGGGCGTTCTGGTCGCCAAGGGCGACCGACACCGGCACGCGGACGAAGCTGCCCGACGTGCTCTTCGCCAGCGTCAGGTCGCCGTAGTCGTTGACGGCCGGGTCGTCGGACTTGAACCCGTAGAGCGCGCCGGCGTCTTTCATGAGCCCGTTCGCGCCCTTGGTCAGGTACATGTACATCTGCGACGCGGGGGCGCTGAAGGTGTCATCGCCGGAGAGGATGACGCTCACCTTGTAGCCCGGGATCGCCACCGCGTTCTCGTGGTTGTGGCGACCCATCGAGTAGATGGACTTGTAGGCGTTGTTCTTGATGTCGTACGCGACGACGACGCCGGCCTGCTCTGCGCCCGCGCGCGGCGGGTACGAGTCGCCGGTGCGGTTGACCATGTCGGTCGCCTCTTCGTTCGTGAGCAGGATCTGCCGGCTGAAGCCGTGCGCCTTGCCGACGAGGAAGTTGGAGCAGAACCGCTGGTAGTTCGCCTCCGACGGGATCACGTACGACCCGCGGAGGATGTTCTGCGACTTCCGCTCGATCACGAGCTTCGAGACCATCGAGTTCGTGTAGTCGCTGAACCCGGCCGGGAACGGCACGAGCGACGTCTCGTGGTTGACGTAGAGGTGGACGTTCTTGCCCTGGTTCGAGACGGCGATCCCGTCGGGGATCGTCTCGAACGTGTAGTTGCCGACCTTGTCGTTGACGCTGAGGAGCGGCCGCACCTCGACGCCCGGCTCGACGCCTTCGAGCATGGCCGGAACCGTCGTGGCCGCGCCGCCCTGCTGGGCGGCTCCGCCCGCGAGGGCGGTCAGTGCGAGAGCCGCGAGCATCGCGGTCCGCAGAAGTGGTGTTCTCAATTGATGACCCCCTGAAGTTGTCCTGGAACAGGACGTATCACCGGTGGCCCGGGAACGGAAACCGTCCCCGGGCCACCGGTGATGGTTCTACGCGCCAGGGATGCGCAGGAGGCCGAGCTGGCCGCCGTCGCGCTGGTACGTCAGGGTGTTCGCGCCCTCGACGCGGACTTCCTCGTCGATCACGAGAGTCCCGGCCTGGACGTCGACGAAGAACGCCCCCGGGCCGAAGACGCTGGACGCGTCGACGACGCCGCTCGACTCCCAGGCGCCGAGGTTGCCGCGGGACGTGCTCGAGTCCTTGTCGAGCGGTCCCTCGTCGGCGGACTGGTTGACCTTCGCGACGACGCGGTTGGCGCCGCCGGCGAGCGTGTGCTGCCAGATCCGCGCGGTCGTCGCCGCCGGATCCGTCGAGCCGAACGGGAACTGCTGGCTCGAGCCCGGGTCCTCGGTGATGATGAGGCTCGTCGCCGTCGACTCGATGTTGTCCGGCTGGTGGATCTCGCCGACCGCCTTGACCGGGGCGTCGTCGCCCTCGATCAGGATCGAGAACGAGGTCACCTTCGTCGGGTCGTTCTCGTCGAGCACGAGCTTCCAGACGCGGCCGTTCGTGGACGTGAACGGGTTCCCGCCGGCGCTTGTCCCGCCGCGGCCGCTGTCGACGACGTAGACGACGTTCTGCATGCCCGGCCGCTTGTCGTACGCGATGTCCTCCACGCGCACGAACTGGAAGACCGGCTTCGCCTGCGTGTCTCCCCAGTGCTCGAGCACCCACTGCGGGCCGTCGACGCCCTGGCCGGACCTCGGGTCGCGCTGCCAGGTGCCGTCGTTCGGCGGAAGCGGGTAGCCCTTGTCGGCCGCCATCAGGTCGGTGCCGTCCGCGCGGCGCCCGGTCGCGACGTCCTTGGGCACCTTCACGAACCGGCCCGAGACGCTCATCGGCGAGTTGACCGGGAACGAGTAGTAGCTGTCGACACCCGGCGCGTCGGTCACGAACGCCCAGAGGTCGCCCTCGTCGTTCCAGACCGCGTCCGAGTCGCCCGCGATGTACGAGTAGAGCTGCGCCTGGGCGGGGTTGCTGACGAACGAGTCGTCGCCCGAGAGCACGACCGGCTTGCCGTAGCCCGGGATCGCGACGCTGTTCTCGTGGTTGTGCCGCCCCATGCCCCAGATCGGCCGGGACTTGCCGGACTGCTCGTCGATCGCGACGACCGTGCCGATCTGGCGAGCCTCGGGTGCGCCGATCGTGGCCGGCCACGCCGTGCCGGTGCGGTTCACCCAGTCGATGCCCTCCTCGTTCGTGAGCAGCATCGGCCGCTTGAAGCCGTGCTCCTCGGTCGCGAGGAAGTTCGAGCAGAAGCGCTGGTAGTTCGCGTCGGACGTGATCGCGTAGGAGCCGCTGAGCACGCCGCCCGATTTCTGGTGCAGGCGCAGCTTGCTGACGAGCGAGTTCGTGTAGTCGTTGAACCCGCTGCCCTTCCCCGTCGCCGCCGTGAACGTGTACGGGAACGGGACCGTCGACGTCTCGTGGTTCACGTACAGGTCGACCGTGCCCTTGCCGTTCGTCGACAGCGCGATCCCGTCCGGGATCGACTCGAACATGTACCCGTCCGAGAGCGTGTCGCCGACCGAGATGATCGGCTCGTACGACGCGCCCGCTACGACGGGATCGATCATCGGGCCCTGAGCCGTCTTGAAGCCCGGGCTGCCGCTGCTCGCAGCAGCCGCCGCGAACGCTGCGAGCCCGGCCGCAAACACGGCTGTCAGTAGAGCTTTCCGCATGTGATCTCCCCTTCTTCCCCCAGTTACAGGTCTGCGCGGCGATCTTACGTCCGCAGCGCCGAAAGGAGAAGCTCGAGCAGGTGCTTCGGCTCGCGCCGCACGCGGACGGCGTCCTCGGGCCGCCGTTTCCTCAGCTCGAGGCCGGCCGGGTCGGCGAGCGGCCGGAGCCGCCCGTCTCGGATCAGCGCCTCGTCGACCGCGCCGAGCCGCCCGGCGAACGTGGTGTAGACCGGCGTGCCGAGCGCGACCGCCTCGCGGTTCATCGTCCCGCCCGCGGAGACGACGAGGTCGGCGAGCGCGACAAGGCTTTGCGCGTCGAGAGCCTGCTCGGCGACGTGGAGTGACGGGAGTCCACGGGCGCGGATGGCGTCGCGCTGCTCGGTCGTGCGCGGGAGGACGACCGCGTGCACCGACGCGTCCCGCCCGAGCCGGTCGAGCACCCCCTCGAAGAGCGGGCTGCCGTGGCGGTGGTAGAGCGAGACGTCCGGGGGCGTCCGGACGACGGCGAGCACGCGGTCGGGGTCGATCCCGGCCAGAACGCCCGGGTCGGGCTCGAAGCCGGCCAGGTAGTACTCCTCCTCGAGGCCGGGGAACTGGACGAGCTTCGGCGGCCGGGCGCCGAAGCGCGCCAGCCGCTCGGCCGGGATCGCATCCGGGAAGACGACGCGCGTCGCCGCGCGGAGGCCGAGCTGGTGCTGCATCGTCGCGAACTCGTAGTCGTGCGCGGTGGCGCCCGGAATGCCGAGGCTGCGCGCGACGAGCATCGCCTCGTGCGAGCCGTGCGCGAGCGCGAGGTCGAAGCGGCGATCCTTCGCGAAGCGGCGGAGCGCGGGCAGCCGGCCGGCCATCGCCCGGGCCTTGCCGAGCGCTCCGGCACCGCCGTGCCCGGGGCCGACGACGTGGTGCGGGATCCCGGCCAGCTCGAGCAGCTCCAGCGTCTGGGCGTAGGCCCGCGCCGTCACCTCGACCTCGTGGCCGCCCTGCTCGAGCAGCCGCAGCAGCGGCCGGAAGAACGGCACGTGCGGCGAGTTCGTGATGTCGACCCAGACGCGCACCATGAGCGAGTCTATAAGATTCGCTTATGGACACCCGCCAACTCGCGGCCTTCTGCGCCGTCGTCGAGCGCCGCAGCTTCTCGCTCGCGGCCGAGCGGCTCGGCGTCACGCAGCCCGCGGTCTCGCTCCAGGTGCGCGCGCTCGAGAAGCGGCTCGGGGCGCAGCTGCTCGACCGCTCGGGCCGCCGCGTCGAGCCGACCGAGGCGGGCCTGCGCCTCTACCGCGGCGCGCAGAAGCTGCTGACCCTGGAAGGGCAGATCCTCGACGAGATCGCCGGCGAGGGCGAGGGCGAGCTCTCGGGCGAGCTCCAGATCGGCGCCTCGACCGGCCCGGCCGCGATCGTGGTGCCGCTGCTCCTCTGCGAGTTCCAGCGCCGGCACGCGGGCGTCCGGATCGCTCTGACCGTCGCCGACACACAGGCGGTCGTCGAGCGGGTCGCCGCGCGCGAGCTCGAGCTGGGGATCGTCGGCGCCTCCCGGCGCCACCGCGCCGTCGTCTTCGAGCCGTTCTTCGACGACGAGGTGATCCTCGCGTGCCCGCCCGGGCACCCCTTCGCAGGGAGGACGGTGACGCTCGACGAGTTGCGCGAGGAGAGCCTGATCGTGATGCAGGAGGGAGCCGGTGTCCGTCAGATCGTCGAGGACGAGCTGCGCTCGATCGGGACGAGGCTGCGCGACCTCGACGTCCGCCTCGAGCTCGGGCTCCAGGAGTCGGTGCGCAGCGCGGTGCAGGCCGGCTACGGGGTGACGTTCATCTCCCGCTCGGCGGTCGAGCCGGAGCTCGCGGCCGGCTCGCTGACGGCGGCGAAGGTGGAGGGCCTCGATGCGCGGCGTGAGATCTCGCTCGCGCGTGCGTCCGGCCGGACACCGACGCGCGCCGCGGACGCGTTCGTCGAGTTCGCGCGCGACAAGCTCGCGGGATGATCGTCCGCTGGGGGATCGACGAGCTGCCGGCGCTCGCGGGCGAGCGGCCGTTTGTCGTCGCGAGCCCGCGCTGGCGCGGCGTCCTCGACGCGGCGGACCGCTGGGAGGAGGTGCCCTCGCACCGGATCGAGGTGCCGGCGGGCGTCGGCACGATCGTCGCGATCGGCGGCGGCAGCGCGATCGACACCGCCAAGGCCGCGTCGGCCGCGAGCGGGCTGCCGCTGGTCTCGGTGCCCACGACCTACTCCGGTGCCGAGTGGACGGGCTTCTTCGGCGTCCGCGACCCCGACAGGCGGATGCGCGGCGGCGGCGCGGGCGCGAACCTGCACGCGGTCGTCTACGAGCCGAGGCTGACCATCGACCTGCCGATTCCCGAGACCGTCGGCACGGCGCTGAACGCGCTCGCCCACTGCGCCGAGGCGCTGTACGTCCGCGAGCGCACCGCCGAGAGCGATCGCGAGGCGATCGCGGGCGCGGAGCTGATCGGCGAGTGGCTGCCACGCGTGGTCGAGCGGCCCGGCGACCTCCACGCGCGCGAGCGGCTTCTGCGCGGCGCCTGCCATGCGGGCGCGGCTCTCGGCGGGTCGATGCTGGCGCTCGGACATGCGCTCGCGCAGGCCCTCGGCGGCCGCTACGGCGCGCCGCACGGAGCCCTGAACGCCCTCACCCTCCCGCCGGCGCTCCGCTTCAACGAGCCCGTCGCCGCCGAGGCGATCGCACGATTCGGCGCGGCGCTCGGCACCGACGATCCAGCCGGCCGGGTCGAGGAGCTCGCGCGTCTCGGCGGCTACGAACGGCTCGGCGATCTCGGCATCCCGCACGATGCGGCGACGGAGGTGGCCGACGCGGCCGCTGCCCGGCCCGGCGCGAAGGCGAATCCGAGACCCGTGACGCCGGCCGACGTGGAGCAGCTGCTGCGCTCGATCACCTAGGTGACGTCTCTGCCACGCGCGGCTGGCGATCGATAAACATGGCTAATGCAGTGCATTAGCGGTTCCGGTATCCTGTCGGAGTGACGCAGAGCGGCCCATTTGACGTGCTCGTGATCGGCAGCGGCGCCTCCGGGCTTGCCGCGGCCGTGTCGGCGGAGCGAGCCGGCGCCCGCGTCGGCCTCGCCACGAAAGGCTCGATCCAGGCGTGCAACTCGGCCAAGGCGCAGGGCGGGATCCAGGCGTCGTTCGGTGACGACGACTCGCCGGAGCAGCACGCCGCGGACATCTTCAAGAGCTCGCACGAGAGCGCCGACATGCGGCTGGTCGAGATCCTCACCGGCGACGCGCAGAGCGCGATCCACTGGCTGGAGGAGCTCGGCGTCGGGTTCACCCGCGACTCGGCCAATGGTCGCGCTTCGGGCGATCGCGGCGGCTATCGCCTCGCCCGCTGCGGCGGCGCCAGCGCCAAGAGCCTGCTCCAGGTGGGCGACCGTACGGGCCACGCGATCACGAAGTCGCTCCGCGACGCGTTCGAGTCGGGCGGCGGAACGCTCTTCGCGAACAGCCCGCTGACCGCGCTCGCGCCGGGCTCGAACGGCTGGCATGCGACCTGCGGCGAGCACGAGCTCGACGCGGCCACGGTCGTCCTCGCCGCCGGCGGCCGCTGCTTCAAGGTCGCCGAAGAGCGCGGCGAGCTCTCGACGAACCATCCCAACGCGACCGGTGAGGTGACGCGGATCGCGCTCGACCTCGGCGCCGAGGCGCGCGACCTCGACGAGCTGCAGTACCACCCGAACGGCGGCGCCTGGCCCGAGACGATGCAGGGCTACTCGATCCCGGAGACGACGCGCGCCTACGGCGCCGTGCTCCTGAACGCCGACCGCGAGGAGTTCACCGACTCGCTCGGCCCGCGCGACGTCGTCAGCCAGGCGATCTTCGACGAGGTCGACAAGGGCAAGGGCGTCGAGACCGAGGACGGCCGCCCCGCCGTCTACCTCGACACGACCCGGATCGCCGAGGCCGACGCCGACGTCTCGCTGCCGTACATGCTCCGCCGCTACCGCGGCGCGGGGATCGACCCGCTGACGGAGCCGCTCCTCACCTATCCCGTGCTCCACTACCAGAACGGCGGCCTGACGATCGACACGGACGCGCAGACCACCCTGGAAGGCCTCTACGCCTGCGGCGAGATCGCCGGCGGCACGCACGGCCGCAACCGGATGATGGGCAATTCCCTCCTGGAATGTGTTGTATTCGGACGGCGCGCCGGCAAGGCCGCAGCCGAGAAAGCGAGCTCATGAGCACTGTCACCACCACCGACATCCAGCACGCCGTCGAGGACGCCGCGGCGCACCTGTACGTCTGGGCGCTGAAGGACATCCCCCAGGACCTCCGCGACGCGCTGGCCGCCGCGACCGAGCGCGAGACCTCGGTGACGGGGCAGCGCGTCCTCCAGACGATCAACCGGAACGTCAACATCGCCGACGAGGAGAAGAACCTCGTCTGCCAGGACACCGGGATCGCCGTCTACACCTGCCGCGTCGGCGAGCACTTCCCGCTCCACCCGACCCGGATCTACGAGGCGCTTCGCGACGGCACCGCGCGCGCCACCGTCGAGCATCCGCTCCGCTCGAACGCCGTCCACACGCTGACGCGCGAGAACACCGGCCCGAACATCGGCCACCGCCTGCCGATCGTGCACTGGGAGTTCATCGCCGACTGGGACGGCCTCGACGTCAAGTGCGTGCCGAAGGGCTCGGGCTCCGAGAACATGAGCTTCCTGAAGATGTGCATCCCCGCCGACGGCGTGAAAGGGATCAAGCAGTTCGTGCTCGAGTCGATCGTCGGCGCCGGCGGCAAGCCGTGCCCGCCCGGGATCGTCGGCGTCGGGATCGGCGGCACCGCCGACTATGCGATGTACCTCGCCAAGGAGGCGATCACGCGCCCGGTCGGCACCCGCAACCCGGATCCGCTCGTCGCCGAGCTCGAGGACGAGCTCTACGGCCTGCTCAACGAGACGGGGATCGGCCCGATGGGCCTCGGCGGCGACGTGACCGTGCTCCAGTGCCACATCGAGCACGCCGACACGCACATGACGCTGAACCCCGTGGCGGTCAACTACCAGTGCTGGGCCGCGCGCCGCGCCTCCGTGCACGTCGACGCGCAGGGCAACCTCGACTACGACCGGGAGTTCTAGCCATGGCGAAGCACGAGGTCACGTTCCCGGTCACCGATCCGCAGGAGATCCTGAAGCTGCGCGCCGGCGACGAGGTCACGATCCAGGGCCACATCATCGGCATCCGCGACCGGACGCAGATCCGGATCTTCGACCAGGGCGTCGAGCCGCCGATGGATCTCGCCGGCGCGTTCCTGCTCCACACGGCGCCGAACGTGCGCAAGGTCTCCGAGGACGCGGAGGGGCGCGGCACGTACGAGAAGATCTGCATCGGCACGACGACGAGCGCCCGGATGGTGCGCTTCACCGAGCCGCTCGGCTCCCAGTACGGCGTCCGCGCGATCTGCGGCAAGGGCGGCTTCCCGGACGAGGCGATCGAGCCGATGCAGCGGCTCGGGATGGTCTACTTCGCGATCGTCGGCGGCGCGGCGGCGCTCGAGACGACGCAGATCGAGGAGATCGAGGAGGTGATGTGGGAGGAGCTGATGCCCGAGTGCCTCTGGAAGTTCCGGGTCAAGGACTTCGGCCCGCTCACCGTCGGCATCGACGCGCACGGCAACTCTCTCTACCACGACGTCCAGGCCCAGGCCCAGGAGAAGCTGAAGGAGATCTATGCCCGCCTCTAACGGAGAGCCGCACCCGAACTTCCTCGACCTCCCCGCCCGGCCCGCGAAGCCGCGCGAGAGCGGTCTGACGCACGTGATGGACAAGGGGATGGGGATCCGCGAGATCGAGGGCCTCTTCGACACCGCCGGCGAGTACGTCGACATCGTCAAGCTCGGCTGGGGCACGAGCTACGTCACCAACAACCTCGAGAAGAAGATCGCGCTCTACCGCTCCTTCGACACGCCGATCGTCTGCGGCGGCACGCTCTTCGAGGCCGTCTACGTGCGCGGCAAGCTCGACGGGTTCAAGTCGTGGCTCGAGCACTACCGCTTCTCGCACGTCGAGGTCTCGGACGGCACCGTCGACATCCCGCGCGAGCGCAAGCTCGAGCTGATCGCCGACTTCGCGCGCGACTTCACCGTCCTCAGCGAGGTCGGCTCGAAGGACTCCGAGGTCGTCTTCGCCCCGTACCAGTGGGTCGAGTGGATCAAGGAGGAGAAGGAGGCCGGCGCCTGGAAGGTGATCACCGAGGCCCGCGAGGGCGGCACGGCCGGGATCTTTCGCAAGGACGGCGACATGCGCACCGGCCTGATCGACGAGATCGCGCACGAGATCGACTTCCACGATCTGATCTGGGAGGCGCCCTCGAAGAGCTCGCAGGCGTGGTTCGTCAAGCACTTCGGCCCCGAGGTCAACCTCGGCAACATCGCGCCCGAGGAAGTGATCCCGCTAGAGACGCTCCGGCTCGGCCTGCGCGGCGACACGCTCAACGAGATCCTGGTCGCAGAGCCCGCCCCGGCCTCCTAGGCGTGGACTGGGACGAGGTGCGCGCGCGCCGGGTGGCGCGCAGCCACCTGGCCGAGCGGGCGCCGGCCGAGCGGCTCGTCGAGGTCGTGCGCGAGATCTGCGGGCTGCACGCGCAGGTGATGGGCTCGGCGGAGCTGCAGCTCGCGGCGCGCGTCGAGGGGATCACGCAGGCGGACGTGCGCGACCTGCTCTGGGAGCGGCGCGCGCTGGCGAAGACTTGGACGCTCCGCGGCACGCTGCACATCCATCCGGCCGACGAGCTCTCGCTCTGGACGTCGGCGCTGCATGCGGTCGAGGAGCAGGAGGATCCCGCGGTGACGGCCGCGATCGGGGATGCGCTGCGCGGGCGTCGGCTGACGCGCGAGGAGCTCGCGGACGCGGTCGTCGAACGCGTCGGCGCAGGGCCGCGGGAGCGCCTGGCGTCCGGCTGGGGCTGGTTCCTCGGCGACGCCGCGGCTGCCGGCCTGCTCTGCTTCGGCCCGCCCGAGGGAGCGCGCGTCACGTTCGTCCACACCGGGGACTGGCTGCCGCCGCAGCGGGCGTGGGAGCCGGCAGAGGCGGTGCGCGAGGTCGCGCGCCGGTACGCGGCGGCCTACGGGCCGGTCGGGCTCCGGCAGCTGCGGGAGTGGCTCGCGGCGAAGGTCGACGTCGACGTCCCCACGACCGAGCCCGGGCCGGTCCCGGCCGTCTCCTCGATCCGGCTGCTCCCGGAGTACGACCCGTACGTGATGGGCTTCCGCGAGCGCGAGCACCTCGTCCCGCCCGCGGTGCGCGAGCAGGTTCGCGCGCACGGCAAGGGCCGCTACGAGGGGCCTGCGGGAACGCCGTTCCTGCTCGTCGACGGGCTCGCGGCGGGCGTCTGGAGCCGGAAGAAGGGCGCGAAGCGGATCGAGCTCACGGTGCAGCCCGTGCGGAGGCTCAGCCGCGCCGAGCGCTCGGGCGTGCGAGCCGAGGCGGAGCGGATCGGCGCCTTCCTCGGGCTCGCACCGGTGCTGACGGTGGTCTAGGCCTGTGCGTCCTGCAGGACGTTCGGCCCGTGCTTGTCGTCGAAGCGGTCGAGCACGCCCGACTCCTCCAGACGCCGGCGTGCCTCTTCGGCGTCGTCGAGCGAGGCGAACTCGAGGACGACGAAGACCTCGTTCGGGTCGTCGACGCTGCGGAGCACGCGTTGCGATGTCGCCTGCTCGCGCGCACGTGGTCGATCCTGGTCGAACATCGGGCGCCAGGCGTCGTAGTCGCCGGTCTGGATGCGGGTGATGATGAGCGTGGACATCGCGCCACCCTAACCCGCGGGGCCGAGCCGCTCGTCGAGGAGGCGGGTGACCGGCCAGGCGCCGTCGGTGGTGTTCGAGATCACGGTGTGGGTGAGGGCCGCGCCGGGGTCGTGCACGGAGCGGAAGGAGACGCCCGCGTCGGAGCCGACGAGGCTGACGGCGTCGGTCGACGCATGCAGCCAGAAGCCGAGGCCGTACCGCGCGGGGCCGGACTCGCTGCGGGGGCGCGTCATCTCGGCGACCCAGTCCGGGGACACGATCCGGCCGGCGAGGAATGCGTCCCAGAGCTTGCCCACGTCTTTCGCGGTCGAGTAGACCCCGCCGTCGCCCGTGCCCCGCACCGGGAGATGGAAGACGTTCGTGCGCCAGGCGCCGTCGATCTCGAGGTAGCCGAGCGCCGCGTCGCCCGGGAGCTCGTCCGAGCGCAGGAACTCGGTGTCTTCCATTCCGGCCGGCCTGCACACCCGCTCGCGGACGAGGTCGTGGTACGGCAACCCGCTCGCCCGCTCGGCGATCAGCGCCAGGACGACGTAGCCGCCGTTCGAGTACGAGAAGCGCTCGCCGGCGGGGAACTTGGTCGGATGACCGTCGAGCACGGCGAGGAAGTCCTCGGTCGTCGCCAGCTCGTGCACCGGCACCGGCATCAGGTAGTCGGCCGGATCGTGCTCCTCGTCCTCGTCGAGGTAGTCGCCGATGCCCGAGCGGTGCGCGAGGAGGTGCTCGACGGTGACGTCGTCGGCGATCAGCGGCAGGTCGCCGCCGAGGACCGACCGGGCCGTCGTCTCCAGCCCGAGCCGGCCTTCCTCGATCAGGCCGACGACCGCGAGCGCCGTCAGCCCCTTCGTCGCGCTCGCGGTCCCGAAGCGCGTCTCGGCGCTGTTCGGGATCCCGTGGCCGCGATCGGCTAGCCCGTAGGCGCGTGCGAGCTCGACCTGTCCCTCGCGCTCGACGCGAACGACCCCCGAGAACGATGTCTCGGCGGCAAGGGCATCGAGGTCGGCGTCGAGGCTGGACATCACGCGCGACGTTACAGCCAGGCGTACGCTTCCCTGGTGACGTTCGCGGTGGCCGCCGAGTCGTACGACCGGTTCATGGGCCGTTACTCGGTCCCGCTGGCGCCGCAGCTCGCGGACGTGGCGGGCGTCGCCGCGGGACAGCGGGTGCTCGACGTCGGCTGCGGCCCGGGTGCGTTGACGACCGAGCTCGTCCGCCGGCTCGGTGCCGCTGCGGTCGCCGCGGCAGACCCGTCGGAGCCGTTCGTCGAGGCGGCTCGCGAGCGCCATCCCGGCGTCACCGTCGAGCACGCCCCGGCCGAGGCGCTTCCCTTCCCCGACGACGCGTTCGACGCGGCGCTCGCGCAGCTCGTCGTCCACTTCATGACCGATCCCGTCGCAGGGCTGCGCGAGATGGCGCGCGTGACGCGCCCGGACGGCGTCGTCGCGGCCTGCGTCTGGGATCACGGCGGCGGGCAGGGGCCGCTGAGCGCCTTCTGGAACGCGGCGCGCGAGCTCGATCCCGAGGTCGCCGACGAGTCGGCGCTCGCGGGCGCCCGGGCGGGGCACCTGACCGAGCTGTTCGAGGCGGCCGGCCTGCGCGAGGTCGAGGAGACCTCGCTCGCGGTCAGCGTCGAGCATCCGAGCTTCGAGGACTGGTGGGAGCCGTACACGCTCGGGGTCGGGCCGGCAGGAGCCTATGCGGCTCGGCTCGGCGCGGACGTGCTGGACGAGCTGAGGGAGCGCTGCTGCGAGCGGCTTCCGGACGCGCCGTTCGTGCTCACGTTCCGCGCCTGGACGGCGCGCGGCGTCGTCTAGAGGCGCTTCCAGAAGACGGTCGTGTCGCACGGCCGCCCGTCGGGATAGAGGGCGTAGCCGGGGATGACGCCGACGGTCGTCCAGCCGAGCCGGTCGTAGAGGCGCGCGGCGTCGCCGCCGGTGACGGCGTCGAGGACGAGTAGCGTCTTCCTCTCCGCCCGCGCCTCGGCCTCGGCGCGCTCCATCAGCAGTCTCGCGATCCCACGCCCGCGTGCCGAGCGGTGCACGAGCAGCTTCGCGATCTCGCCGCGGTGCGGCTGGTTCGGCGGCAGCGCCAGGATCACCTGCACGGTGCCGACGAGGGCGCTGCCGTCGAACGCGCCCAGGATCAGGCGCCGGCCTCGCTCGGCCTCCGCGGCGAAGCCTGCGAACGCACTGCGTGCGTCCTCCCGTGAGAACGGGGCCATGTAGCTGACCGACGCGCCGCCGGCGACGCAGTCGTGCAGCACGTCGGCGAGCCCGTCGAGTTCCTGTTGTACTTCCGCCGCGTCGAGGCGCCGGATCTCGATCTGCTCGGCCACCGGCTGAACCTACCGATCGATGAGTTTCGCCGGTAGCGGCGGTCCGAGTGGGAACATGCGACCAGGAGGAGTGGATCGATGACGAGCTGGCCCGGTGGTATCGGTGCGATCACGTTGTTCGTCGAGGACGTGGACGCGGCGAAGCGGTTCTACGGCGAGGTCTTCGGGCTGCCGGTGCTGTACGAGGACGGCGACTCGGCGGTGTTCGACTTCGGGAACACGATCGTCAACCTGCTTCGCATTACGGCGGCGGAGGAGCTGATCGAGCCGGCCGCGGTGGCCGACCCTGAAGCGGGCGCACGGCTGCAGCTGACGATCGACGTGGACGACGTCGACGCGACCTGCGCGGAGCTGGCCACGCGCAGAGTCGAGCTCCTGAACGGCCCGATCGACCGGCCCTGGGGGATCCGCACCGCCAGCTTCCGCGATCCCGGCGGGCACATCTGGGAGGTCGCGCACAAGCTCGCCTGACCGGCCCGGTCGGAAGCCTTCGGTGCCGCCGACGGCCGGCCGGCTCTACGGCCAGGCGCTCGACCGTGGATTGCGGTCGAACGGGCCGCCGTCGCGACAGGCGGGACTGCGGAACCCCGGCGGCAGCTTGCGATACGACAGCTCCCACGCCTGCAGCGCCAGCTCGGACGCGTAGGCCGCATCCCAGCCGGCTGCGCGGACGAGCGGCCGCACGTGCTGGACGGCAGCGCACTCGACTTCGGCCTCGGAGGCCGTCGGAACCTTCACGTGCTCGGCCTGGTGGGCCAGCACCATGAGGGCCTCCGCGATCTCGAAGTTCTCGTAGCTCAGTGCCGTCGGCCGCTCGCGCCGCAGATACCAGCCGAGCGACCCGCACACGGCGGGGTCGAGGTCGATGCGGCTCCTCGCGCTGTCGGCAACGCCCTTGAGCGACGACTCCTCGCCGCCGCGGACGATCGCGTACTGCTCGGCGAACGGCGCCCAGCCGGCCGGCTGCCAGCAGTAGACGTCGGCCCGAACGCCGACGCCCGAGCGGGCGATCTCGGAGACGTCTCGGCGCCGTCGCGGCGGCAGGATGTCGTCGTGCGCGCCGATCAGCGCACGCACGACGTCCGCTTTCCCTTGCCGCCATCCGGCCGGCGTGACGGCCGCGC
>JANPKC010000172.1:0-10094 GCA_031425855.1 Actinomycetes bacterium
AGCAGGGGCGACTCGACGACCTCCTGCACGGTCTCCAGCCGCCGCTCCTCCTTCAGGTACCGGATCAGCCTGAACGCGACGCGCTCGTCGGCGCCGAGCTTGTCGAGCGCGACGCGCAGGAACTTCGGCGACGCGTCGACGATCAGGATCCCGGTCGCGGCGTCGAGCCTCCTCAGCAGGCGCTCGGCGAGGATCCCGGTGCCGCCCGAGTAGTCGAGCAGGATCTCTCGAGGACCGAGCATCGCCGCGAGCCGCTCGATCGTCGGGTCGAGATTGCGGTACCAGCCGTGATCCTGGACGGTGTCGTAGGTGAGCGCGAGCGTCTCGGGAGGCTGCTCGACCCAACCGTCGGCGGGCACGCGCGGGAACCCCGACGGCCAGAGCGGTGTCATCGCGCTAGGCCCAGGGCAGCCGGTCCCAGTACGAGGGCCGCTCGCGCCGCGACGGCTCGAATCCCACGTACGCCTGATCAGGGTCGGAAGTCTCCGTCGCGGAGCTCGCGCCGTAGCTCGCCGCGAGCTCCGACACCGGAAAGCGCACGCTCCAGGGATCCGATCGCCCGCCGATCATGAAGACGACGCACGGGCCGTCGCCGGCGCCCACGAAGATGTGCTCGGTTCCGGGCGGGCAGTGGACGAAGTCCCACTGACGGAGGAGCCGCTCGCTGCCCTCGACGAGGAGGCGGCACTCTCCCGACAGCACGAGGAAGTCCTCCTGCTGGTTCTCGGCGTGGTACAGCCCGTTCGGCTCGCCCGGCTCCAGCACGTGGAGCCTGACTGCGAACTGCGGGAACTCGGCGTGACGGCTCTCGAAGCTGCACTCCGAGCCGGTAGGGCGCTGCTCGCCCCGCTCCGACGTCAGCCACTGCGCGTCGCGCACGTTCACGACGAACCAGCCCGCGCCGGCCCGCGCGAGGCCCGAGCCGGAGTCGTCGAGCCGGGCCTCCGGGACCGGCATCAGCGCGTCCCGCCGAAGTCGACGTCCTTTGTCTCGACCGTCCCGGCCGTCCGGCCCGGCGCCGACTGCTCGCCCCAGTACATGTTCGTGTGCGCGATCACCTTGTCGGGAGGCGGCGCGCCCCAGGCCGACAGGTCCTCCGTCGTGTGGGCGTCGCTGACGAGGGTGGCGTCGTAGCCCCTGACGAGCGCTCCGTGGAGCGTCGAGCGGATGCACATGTCGGTCTGGGCGCCGACGACGACGAGCCGCCCGACTCCGAGGCCCGACAGCACCGTCTCGAGGTCGGTGTCCTCGAAGGAGTCGCCGTAGTTCTTCTCCACGAGCGGCTCCGCGTCGTCCGGCTCCAGCTCGGGGACGATCCGCCACTTGTCGCTGCCGTGTGCGAGCCCTTCGTCGGAGTGCTGGACCCAGACGACGGGGACTTGCTCCCGCCGCGCCTTCTCGACGAGGCTGCCGACGTTCGCGACGACCGCGTCGCGCTCGTGCGCTCCCTCGACGACGCCGTTCTGGACGTCGACGACCAGGAGCGCGGTGTGCTGCCGGTTCTCGAGCGTGGTCATGGTGTCTCCTTTCGCTGGAAGTCGATCCGCATGACGACGCGCCGGACGGTCGGCCGGCTGACTTCCGCGAACCCGGCGGTGGCGAAGATGTTACGGCTGCCGACGTGGAGCTCGCCCCACATAACCTCCTGCTCCGGCGTCGTCAGCATCGGGTAGCCCTCGAGCGCACGGGCGCCGCGCTCCCGGGCGAAGCCGACCGCGGCGCCCGCGAGCGCACGGCTGATCCCGCGGCGCCGGAAGCCCGTGCGGGTGACGAAGCAGGTCACGGCCCAGACGCCCTCGTCGGCCTTGTCCTCCGCCCGCCCCTCCCACGGGACGCGGCAGTTGCGTCGCAGGCGTGCGTGGACGCTGCGGGGCGCGATCGCGCACCAGCCGACCGGCTCGCCGTCGAGATAGGCGACGAGGCCGGTCGTCGTCTCCGACTCCGGGTTCGCGCTGTCGGTCTGCGCGCGGAGCCGGAATCCCAGCTCCTCGGCGCCGACCGAGCGCCAGGACTCGCCGGGCGCCATCCTGTAGCGCTGGCACTGGCAGAGAGACGGCTCGCCCCGCGTGCCGAACACGGTCTGGAGGTCGTCCCAGCTCGCCTCGTTGGCAGGGACGATCGACAGCTCGGGCGTCGTAACGGCCATGCGGAGACCGTACCCTCTCGGCGAGCGCGTCCCGACCGCTGACGCGCTCCTCTGGCGGCGGCCCGGCGCGGACGTTCGCGATCTGTCAGGCTCGCGCCCGAGCGGCCGGCCGAGTGGGAGCGCGCTGCGCTTCAGTCGCCGGCCAATGAAGGGAGCGTTATGCAGGCACGTATGGCCACCTATCGCTTCAGTGGCGATGACGCCCAGGCCCTCGCCCGCAGGGCAGAGGAGGGCATCCTGCCGGTCCTCAAGGCCCAGTCGGGATTCAAGGGCTACTCGGTGGCGATCGGCGACGGCGAGGTCCTCTCGCTCAGCATCTGGGAGACGCGCGACGATGCGGAGGCCGGCAGCGCGGTCGTCGCGTCTTGGGTCGCCGAGAACATGGCCGGCGAGATCGATCTGATCGACGTCCGCTACGGCGAGATCATGTTCAGCACGACACTCGGCGTGACGACGCTGGCCGGCACTCCAGCCTGACCGACACCTTCGGCGGGCGTGGGGACGGCGCGTGAATCACATGCTGCTCCCCGCCCGCCCGTCGCTCGCCGTCAGTCGAAGCCGAACAGCGGTGGCAGGAGCAGCACGACCGCGGCGGCCCACACGGCGAAGATCGGCAGGTACGCCGTCTGCCAGCGTTCGAGCCGGTGCAGCCTGCTGCGCCGCGCCAGGAAGCGGGCCGAGAGCCAGGCGGCGCCGGCCAGGTTGACGAGCAGGACGAGATTGAGCCCGAGCGCCGCCGTTCGGTTCGGGGTGAAGCCGAGCTCGCCGATCCGCGCGATCATCGAGCCGAGCACCATCACGTCGAGCACGAGCGCGCTGACGACGGCGACCAGCTGGATCCGATCCATCCAGTCAGGCGACGTCGACGAGTCGCGCGCCGACATCCCGTAAAGGACGAGCGCCAGCACGACCACGAGGAGGGCGTCGAAGACGCCGACGAGGTCGCGGTCGAACGCGCCGCCGAGCCCGGTGGCGGCGTAGACGACGGCGGCGCCGGCCAGCATCACCGCGAACAGCGGCGTGAAGAGCATCGTCAGCACCGGCGCCATGTTCTCCACGACCCGCTGCTTCGACTCGACGAGCCACGCGGCCACGATCACGCCGGCGGCCGCTCCCGAGGGAAGCACCCACGCGGCGATCTGCTCGACGTCGGCCCCGGCCGGTTCGAGGATCGCGGCGGTCAGGCCCATCAGCACGCCGCCGCCGAGCGCGATCAGCACGTAGTAGATGAACCACTCGCCGGTGAAGCGGACGAAGTCCATGCGCCCCTCGTGCGACCGGATGGTGCCGCTCATGTACGGGAACGCGACGGCGAACCAGAGCGCGACGGGGAGGTGCAGCGCGACCAGGCCCTCCGTGGCCGAGTCGGCGTCCCACGGGTAGAGGTTGATCACGAGGGCCGCGGCCGCGAACGGCGCCAGCGTCAGCGCCCAGGCCCGAAAGTCCAGCTGCCGGCGGCGTGCGAAGTAGCCGGCGAGGAGCGGCAACACGAACAGGCCGGCGTTCCGGAACAGCCAGTTCGGCTCGTCGTCGGGAAAGCCGCCCGCGAGCCGGGCGATCTGGACGACGACAGCCGCAGCCGCGGCGAAGGCGAGCGGCTCGAACCAGCCGGATTCCCGACGCACAGGCTCGGCGCCGCCGGCCCCCACGAGCAGCTGCTTCCAGAGCCGGCCGCTGTGCTCGCGCGCGAACTCCCGGGAGAGGCCGTCGAGGTCCCCCAGCCGCTTGACGGCGATCAGGAACGCCTCGTCGCCGGTGAGCCCGGCCGCGCTCAGCTCGGCGATCTGGTGGCGGAGGTGGTCCTCCAGCTCGTCGACGTCGTGGCCGTTGAGGCCGGGGGCGTCGGCGACGTACTCCCGCCACTGTGCGATCTGCGACTCGATGCTCTCCACGCTCACGCCTCGCCCATGGCTGTCAGCAGTCCACCCGGGCCGCGCCACACATCGTTCAGCGCGCGCGTGACGGTCTCCCACTGCCGTCGCTGATCGGCCAGCGCCGTTCGCCCCTCGTCGGTGAGCATGTAGTACTGGCGCCGGCGGCCTTCCGGCGGCGTTCGCCACTCCGTCGTCACGTATCCGAGCCGGCGAAGGCGATGGAGCAGCGGATAGAGCATCCCGTCGGTCCACTCGAGCTCGCCGCCGGAGAGCGCGCGGACCCGCTTCAAGATCGCGTAGCCGTAGCTCTCCCCCTCCGCCAGGAGCGCGAGCACGAGCGGCGTCGCCGAAGCAGCCACCAGGTCCTTGTCGATGTGCAATCCGCGCCTCCAGGACTCGAAGTCCTACGCATAGAAGCACAATGTACGTAGCACCGCAAGGTATCGAAGCCTACGAGGGAGACAAAGCACGCTCGAGCGCGGCCCGGTCGAACGGCCCGCCGTGCGTCGCGAGCACGTGCTCGACCGGCAGCTCGAGCAGCGGGCGCAACCCCGCGGCGACCTCCTCGCGCGTGACGCCCGGCCGGAGCCACCGCTCGTTGATCTCGAGGCCCTGGCCGAAGTCGACCAGCGTGTCGCCGGAGATCACGGCACGCACGCTCTCGACCCAGAGGACGGTGTCGTTCGGCTTGTGCCCCTGGAACACGTCGGCACCGAACGGCAGTCGGTCGCCGGCCGTGTAGGGGCGCGCCTCGCCTTTCCCCTCGCGGAGCAGCCAGACGACGTCGGGGGCGCCGTCGCCGGCCCGCTCGGCGCTGATCCCGTACGTGTCCATCAGGTACTGCGCCGAGTCGGGCAGCGGCGTGTACACCGGCGCGCCGAGGCGCTCGACGAGGCTCTCCGCGTCGCGCTCGTGCCACGGCGCGGTGAGCACGATCGACGTCTCGCGGCCCGCCGCGAGCCCCTCGAGCTCGCCCGGCACGGCCAGCGGGTCGAAGAGCAGCAGCCGCTCCCCGTCGTCGATCGCGTAGGACGACACGTTCTCGCTCCACGGCTCGGTCGACTCCCACTCAGGGTGCGGTGCCTTCCAGTGCCACAGACCCGGACGCAGCTCGCGCACGGCGCGATGCTACTGGCTCCAGACCACCTCGATCTCCCGTCCGAGGCCCGGAAGCGGAAGCGACCCGGCTTCGGCCTCGACTGCGTCGCGCATCGCACGGGTGATCCGCGACCAGGCGTCGATCCGGACGATGTGCTGCGCCCGCCGCCAGGTTCCGCGGATCTCACCGTCGACGAGCAGCGCTCCCGGCCAGACGCGGGACGTCCAGAGCTGCCGCCGCCGGTCCGCAGACGGGACGAGCAGGTCGCGCTCGGCCCCCTGGAGCAGGAAGTAGGAATCGCCGCTCGGCAGCAGGCGCGCGGGCGCGGGAGCCGTCTCGGCGGCGCGAACGGCCGGCTCGTCGTCTGCGAGCAGCCACTCGTCGCCGAGCGGCGTGCGGACCGCGAGCAGCGAGCCCGCGAGCGAGGCGAACGCGGTCGCCGCCGTGCCCGGCGAGATCCCGGCCCACCCGGCGAACCCGTCGGCGGTGGCCGGCCCGAAGACGTGGAGGTAGCGCCGGGCCAGTTCGACACACGCGTCGGCCGGGTCGATCTCGGGCGCGGGGACTGTCCAGACGGTCGGGGCGCGCGCTCCGTCCCAGCGGATCGCGACCGTGCCCGTCGTCGCCGCATACCGGAACGTGCTCGGGTTGACGCCGAATGCGCGCGCGACCTCACGCTCGTGCTTGCGGGCGCCGTCGAGCTGGGCATGCAGCTGCGCGGCGATGCGCTCGGCCCGCTCGCGCTTCCTGACGTCGTCGGGGTACCGCCCGAGCGAGAACAGCGCGAAGTCGCGCTTCGGGACGACGTAGGTGCTGTAGCGCGGCCCCCAGAGCTGGGCGAGCGACGGATCCTCCCAGGTCGACGACTCGACCCCTTCCACGCGCGCGTGCAGCGAGAGCAGCGCGGCTCTCGGCATGCTGTCCTGCAGGCCGGCCCACGCAGCCCGCCGCAGCGACGCCGTGCCCTTCGGCATGCGCTCGTCGAGCGATCCGACCCGCCGCCGGAACGCCAGAATCTGCCGGCGGGTGAGCCTGAGCCGCGTCATCGACGAAACGCGATTATCCCCTAGAGTGCGCCGATGGCGGTGGCACCGCGCTCGCCACTCTTCACCGCCGCCGATGCGTGGAGCGGCGGCTTCTACGAGGCGTCGTTCCTCTATCCGCCGGAGTCCGACCTGGGCGCGGCGCTGGCGGCGTTCTGGTCGTTCCCCGCCCTGGCGTGGCCCGTTGCCGCTCGATCCCCCGAGCCGTGGGATCAGGACCCGGTCGACCCCGCGGCACGGCATCGCGAGCTGTACGGCGACCCCGGCGCAGAGCTCGGGTACTCGGACGGGCTGTACGGCGTCGTGTCGCTTCCGGGGGGCCGGCGGGCGGCGTGTGCGACGTTCGCGCACAGATTCGAGGAGGGGACTGCCGAGGTGGACTTCTCGATCCCGCTCGGGTCGCTGACGCTGGCGTGGCCGGAGGTCGAGTCGTTCCCGTTCGGCGCCACCGAGGCCGGGGTCGAGGCGTGGGAGCCCCGGCTCGAGTCGCTGCTCGTCGCCCTGGCCGAGCACGTTCACGGCCGAGCGCCGTTTCGACGTGTGCTGACCGGATTCGAGGGCATCGGCCGGGTGCTCGACCCGGCCCTGGAGGGCGCGGGCCCGATTCCCGAGAGCCGCAGCGCGGGAGTCATCGACGTCCAGGAAGACGGGTTGGTCTGGTATCCGCCGACGCTGCGTGGCGGATTCACGTTCGGCGACGACCCGCCGCCGTCGTAGACCAGCGCTGCGCTGGCGGCGTTGCGAGGCCACTACCATCGCCTCCATGTCCGCCTCTCACGCCTCGCTCACCGACATCCCGGCCGCCGACGTCCCGTACTCCGACGCGAAGTGGACGCCGGTGCGCAACCACTTCGGGATCACCGCGTTCGGCGTCAACGCCTACACCGCCCGGAATGCCGGCGACCGCCTCATCGGCGAGCACGACCACGCCGATCCCGCCGACGAGCAGCATCAGGAGCTGTACTTCGTCCACGCCGGACACGCGCGTTTCCGGGTGGACGGCGAGGACGTCGACGCACCGGCAGGCACCTTCGTGAGCGCCCTCGACGTGAAGACGATCCGGTCGGCCGTCGCCCTGTCGGACGACACCGTCGTGCTGGTGATCGGCGCCGAGCCCGGCGCTCCGTTCGAGGTCACAGCTGCCGAGCGCGCAGAGCTGGCCGCGGCAGGCATGCCGGCGACGCCGGCCTAGATCTGGGTAGCCCGTCGCACGCGGATAGGCGCTCGCCTAGGCCCGTGTTCGCGAATGACGCCTGAGCGGACGGGTCTACACTTTCGCCGTGAAAGCCGTCGGGATCGAGCAAGTACATGGGCGGCGACTGTTCCTCGCTCGCATCGGCGAGGAGTGGCAGTGGGATGATCCCGGCGAGGATCGATTCATCCTCTTCATTGCTGCGGACGCCTCTGCGGCGAGCGACCTTGAGATAGAGGGCTACGCGTTTGGCGCTCTCGCTTCTGGATGCGAGTACGTCTGTGCCTGGGGCGACGACTGTGAGCGGGTTCACGACCTGTTCGACAGAGTCGCGGCTGAGCGTGTTCAGGAACTACCTCCGGTCGGCTTGATCTCGACGTGGCACGCGGCGGACACGTTGCCAGAGGCCATGTACTTCGCGCTCGTCCTCGCCCATAACGACGAGCCGGAGGACAAGCGACCCATCAACGTCAGCTCGCCCGTTGTCCTGGCCGCTCAGGAGAAGTTCGTCGCGGAGGTTCGGGCGCTCGTAGCCGATCAGGCTGAGCTAGCCCGACTCCTCATCGGAGACGAATAACGCACACTGGTCTGGGCCAGTGTTCCGGAATGACCCCTGGACGACGAGCGGACGCCACCGCCTACGCTATTCAGCTCGCCGCGCGGTAGACGGCCGCTCGCGTCCCTTCGATGTCGAAGCAGGCGTACTGGTTGTCGCGCATCAGCCGGTGCGCGACGGCGATCGCTTGGCGTTCCGTCAGGTCCCCTGTGGCGACCTCGGCCTCGAGGGCACGCGCCAGTCCGTGCCGCGCCTGCGCCGCATACGCAACGGACGCCGTCGGCCAGCTGGTGTCGCCGCCGTACGCGAATAACTTGTTGGCGGGCACGGCGTGCAGGAACCGGCGCACGAAGTCGGTTGCGCTATAGGGGTTGATCGCCCACGCCCAGCACAGATCGACCCAGACGTTCGGGAAGTGCTTGGCGATCGAGATGAGCTCGTCACTGTACGGATAGGAGATGTGCATCAGCACGAACCGCGTCTCCGGATAGCGCGCGAGCAGCCCGCAGAGATGGCTCGGCCGCACACGATCGACCAGCATCGAACCGGTGCCTGCCAGATGGCCGGTGTGGATCTTGAGGGGCAGGTCGAGCTCGGCGGCGAGCTCGGCCGCGCGCGCGAGGCACCAGTCGCCGAGCGCCAGACGGGCGCTCTCGTCAACGTCGCCGCCGGCCAACACCGCCGCCAGGGCGCGCGAAGCTTCGTCATCCGAGCGCTCTGTCCACGCCAGCGTGCGGAAGTACGCGTGCTGCGACTTGACGGCGATCGCACACCCCGCGTAGCGCTCGAATACGCCGCCGATAACAGCGCGCAGCTCGTCGAGGTTTGACACGTCGAGGCCTGTCACGTCCCCGCTGGACAACTTCTCCCAGGAGATGTCGTAGAGAAAGAAGTCCGGCCCCGACTCATCCGGCAGGCACGCAGGCTCGAAGTCGTCGACCTGCACGTGGTCGAGCCGCGCCACGTCGCGGAGCAGCCGCAGACGCTCACCCGGGCGACGCAATGAGGTAAGGGTTACCTGTGCCGCTTCGAGCCCGTCGACCGTCAGCTCCTCGAGCCCGTAGATCTCGCGCGCGATCAGCCGCACCGCCTCGCCGTAGCCGGTGAGCTGGATCGCCTCCCAGGCGTCCCGAACCGGCAAGAAGCGCGAACCCAGATCGCCCGCCGACGAGTCGAGGAGCCGCTCGACAGCGTCCGGCGGCGCCCCTGCAACGAGCAAATCGCTCGTCGCGTAATTGCCGAACAGATCCTGAAGGATGTCAGGGCCGTCACCGACCCACCGATCCTCCTTGTGGAGATGCTCGTGCGTGTCGACGAGCGGCAGCGAGTCGATCTCATGCCGAAGATCGCTCTGGTCGCTCACTGCCTCCATCCTACGGCGGTCACGGAGCGGTAGCCGCCTGCACTGAAGCGTTACGAGTCGAGTCGTCTCAGTACTCGCCGCAGCTGCTCATCGAGGTGTGCGAGCGAGAGTTGAAGGTCGGGTGCACGGCCTTGCTCTCGGTACGCGGCGAGGGCCAGCTGAGCGTAGTGCCGGATGTTGAACAGCCACATGACGTCGTACACGGCAAGGTCGTTGGAGGTAACACCGACGATGTCCGAGTATGCGTCGGCCAGGCGATCGGCGACATCAGGCCCGAGGAGCAGACACACGTCCGCCCTGCAATACGCCAGCTCAGACCATCGAGCGTCCAATCGTGCTGCGTTCCAGTCGACGATGCCACTGATACGGCCGCGATGCCAGAGAACGTTGCCCGGATGGAAATCCCCATGCGCGAGGACACGCTCCGACGAGAGTGAAGGCAGACCGGCGGTGACGGCGCTGACAGCGGCTGCGGTCAGGGGATGGTCTTCTCCCGATGGGCGCCACGTCTCGACCGGCGGGGGTGGCGTGAGCGCACCTGCGGCCCCGTCCAACACCGTTTCGTGTATCTGGGTCAGCGTCTGCGCGAGGGCGGCAACCCATGAGTCGGTGTCTTTGGGGGACACGTCCGGGCGTCCCGGCAACCAGGACATGACAACAGCGGGCCTGCCGAACCAGACCGACTCCAGATCAGCTGCGACCGGCTCAGGCACCGGTCCCGTTACCCGCTGGGCAAACTCGAGACGACTCCACTCCGACGATGCCGTGCCGTCACCGTCGGGATAGAGCTTGACGACCACTCTGCGCGGGGCCAGGTCGAG
>JANPKC010000173.1:0-2842 GCA_031425855.1 Actinomycetes bacterium
CCCGTCGCGAGCGCGCTCACGACCATGACGGCAGCGAAGACGACGTGCGCGACGGCACCGCTCGCCGCGAGCCGGAATCCGATCCGCCCGGCCCTCCCGACCTCCGCTCCCTCGGCGGCGTGGAGGCGGCGCAGCCCGACGATCGCGACAACGAGCAGGGCCATGCCGAGCGCGTAGCTGCCGAGGTAGAGGACGAAGAGCGGGACGTTCTCGACGGAGCTCCCGTCCTCGACGCGATGAAGCAGCTCGGCCCCGATTCCGGCGGCGGCGATCGTTGCGCCTGCCGCGGCGGCCATGCCGCAGCGACGGGCGAGCGGTGCGCTCTCGGGCTTCATCGGATCCTCCTCGATCGTTGTCGAGCTGACGCTAGGCGGGCAGGAGCCGCCCGTCGTCGGCAGCACCGGTGATCTCGCGTAGCCCGCGCGGGCTACCTCGCACCTCCGGCGAGTCCCCATCGCGGCGGATGACGGCCGGCCGCCCGGGCAGTAGCGTTGGGGGCATGTCGCGTCCAGGCCCCTCCCGCGCCGCGATCGCAGACGTCGCGATCGTCCTCGCTCTCGTCGTCTCGGCGGGATACGACGTCTGGTGGCGTGACGTGGCGGAGCCCGACCCGCCCTCGCTCGTCTTCCTCCTCGTGGCCGCGACCCTCGCACCGCTCGGATGGCGCCGGCGGGCGCCGCTGCCCATGCTGCTGTTGGTTCTGGCGGGCGTGGGGGCCCACACGCTCGCGTTTGGCCAGTGGGAGTCGTTCCAGCTCTTCGTCGCGGCGGTTCTGGCCGTGTTCTCCGTCGCCGCCTACGCCGAGCGGAAGCAGGCGGCGATCGGCATCGCGCTCGCGACTGCGCTGCTCGCCGCCGCGTCCGCTGCGAACCTCGCGGCGGGCGACCCGTTCTCGGAGATTCCCGGGCCCTTCGTCGTGTTCGCGGCCGTCGTCGTCGGCGGCCGGGCACTGGCGCGGCGCCGGGCGGAGGCAGACCGGCTCATGGAGCTCAACGTCGATCTGGAGCGGCGCAAGGCGACCGAGTCACGCGCGGCCGTCGAGGCCGAACGCGCGCGGATCGCCCGGGAGCTGCACGACGTCGTCGCGCACGCGGTGAGCGTGATCGTCGTTCAGGCGCAGGCCGCGGACCGAGTTCTCGAAGGCGAGCAGACCTCGGCGCGCGAGTCGCTGCACGCGATCGAGAGCACAGCGCGTACCGCGCTCGTCGAGATGCGGCGACTGCTCGAGCTGCTGCGGCCGGAGGACGAAGGCGCCGGCCTCGTGCCCCAGCCGGGGCTCGACCAGCTCGGCGCGCTCGTCACCCAGGTGCGGGAGGCCGGGCTCGACGTCGACCTCCGGGTGGAGGGCGAGCGGCGTGCGGTTCCGGCCGGCGTCGACCTCTCGGCGTTCCGCATCGTCCAGGAGGCGCTGACCAACGTCCTGAAGCACGCGGGACCGGCACGCGCTGCAGTCACCCTTCGCTATCGCCCAGGGGAGATCGAGCTGGAGGTCGTCGACGACGGCGCTGCGGCCCGCTCTACCGGCCGGGGCCATGGGCTCCTGGGGATGCGCGAGCGGGCCGCCGTCGTGGGAGGACGCGTCGAGACCGGCCCGCGCGACGGACGCGGCTACGCCGTGCGCGCCTCGCTGCCCACGTGAGCATCCGCATCCTCATCGCCGACGATCAGGAGCTCGTCCGCACCGGCTTTCGCAAGATCCTCGAGTCGGAGCCGGGCCTCGACGTCGTGGCCGAGGCGGCCGACGGCGGGGAGGCGGTGGAGGCGGTGTTGCTTTACCGGCCCGATGTCGTCGTGATGGACGTGCGAATGCCCCGTCTCGACGGGATCGAGGCCACGCGTGAGGTCTCCGGCATCGCGCGGGTGCTGATCGTGACCACCTTCGACCTGGATGAGTACGTGTTCGAGGCGATCCGCGCCGGAGCCAGCGGCTTCCTGCTCAAGGACGCGCCGGCGGAGGATCTGATCCGTGCGATCCGCGTGGTCGCGGAGGGCCAATCGCTGCTGGCGCCATCGGTCACACGCCGCCTCGTCGAGGAGTTCGCACGCCGGCCCCGCCCGGCCGAGCGCCCTGCAGCGCTCTCCGAGCTGACGCCGCGCGAGCTCGAGGTCCTCGGCCTCCTCGCCCGCGGTCTCTCGAACGTGGAGATCGCCGCCGAGCTCGTCGTCGGCGACGCGACCGTGAAGACGCACGTCGCGCGGATCCTCCAGAAGCTGGGCCTACGCGACCGCGTCCAGGCGGTCGTCCTCGCGTACGAGGCCGGGCTCGTGCAGCCAGGAGCCTCTAGCGACGCTTCGGCGGACTCTCGTTCCCGCGCCTGAAATTGCCGGTCGCCTTCGCCATCAGCAGCTGCAGCTCCTGGCCGGTGCAGTCGGAGGCGACGGCGAGGAAGTTCTCGGCCAGCTTGCCCGTCAGCACCGTCGCGGGCACGCGCTTCCAGAAGATCGCGACCGAGCCGTCCTTGCGCTGGCGGAAGCTGAACGGCTGCTCCTTGAGGAGCACGCCGCGGCGGTCGGGCGTCTTCTTCTTCGGCCTCACGACTCCACCAGCGCGGTGATCGCCTCGGCCAGCTCGGACGCCTTGAACGGGGTGCCGCGGACGCGGTTGTAGCCGACCGCGTCGACGAGGAACTCGGCGCGCACGAGCTGCAGCAGCTGGCCCAGGTTCATCTCCGGGATCAGCACCTTCTCGTAGCGGCGCAGCACCTCGCCCGTGTTGCGCGGGAACGGGTTCAGGTAGTGCAGGTGCGCCTGCGCGACGCTGTGGCCGGCGCGGCGGACGCGCTTGACCGCGGCGCCGATCGGGCCGTAGGTCGAGCCCCAGCCGAGCACGAGCGTGTCGGCT
>JANPKC010000174.1:0-9618 GCA_031425855.1 Actinomycetes bacterium
GCCGGGTGGGGCGGCCGTGCTGGGGGGCTCCGGCGGGCGCCTGCGGTATTCGCTCGCGAACCGCCGCGGCCGCGCCGCCGAGAGGGGGCGGGGCGGCCACCGGGACGACGAGCCCGTAGCTCTCGAGCACGTCCTGCGCGCAGGTCAGCGGCGTCGCACCGAGCCGCAGCAAGGCGTTCGACCCGGCGGAGAGCGCCGAGGTGATCTCACCCGGCACCGCGAGCACCTCACGACCCTCCTCGAGCGCGAAGTCGGCGGTGATCAGCGCCCCGCTGCGCTCCCGCGCCTCGACCACGACCGTGGCGGCACACAACCCGCTGACGATCCTGTTGCGGGCCGGAAAGCGCCATGGCGCGGGCTCGACTCCGGGCGCGTACTCCGAAGCGACGAGACCCGACGCCGCGACCTGCCGCGCGAGCTCGCGGTGAGCCGCGGGATAGTCGCGGTCGATCCCGCAACCGAGCACCGCGACGGTGGTGCGGCCGGCCTCGAGCGCGCCGCGGTGCGCTTCGGCGTCGACGCCCCGGGCGAGTCCGCTGACCACGACGAGGCCCGCGGCGGCGAGGTCGCGGCCGAGGCTACGGGCGACCTGCCGGCCGTAGGCGGAGCAGGCGCGCGCCCCGACGATCGCGACCGCCGGCCGGACAAGGAGCTCGAGATAGGCATCACCGCGGAGGAAGAGGCCGGGCGGCGGATCGTGGATCGCGCGCAGCAGCGGCGGGAAGCTCGCGTCGGAGCGTGCGAGAAAGCGGAACCCGAGCGCGTGCAGCCGCGCGAGCTCCACCCGCTCGTCGAAGCGGGCCTTGAAGGCCGCGAAGCGCGCGCTGCGCGGCTCGCCGACGACGTGGGCGTCGCTGGCGGCGGCGAACGCCGCGAGCGCCAGCTCGCTCATGCCGCCAGCTCCTTCGGCGAGCGGTACGCCAGCGCTTCGGCAACGTGCTCGGGGAGCACGCTCTCGGCTCCGGCGAGCGCGGCCGCCGTCCGTGCGACGCGAGCCACCCGCGCACGCCCACGTCCCGACAGCGGCAGCCTCTCGACGGCGCGGCTGAGGAGCTCGTCGGCCTCCGCGGTTCGCCGCAGCGGTGGCCCGGCGAGCCGCGTACGGCCGCCGGCCACTCGCTCACGCACGGGTGCGGACGGCTCGGACGGGCCTGCCGCCAGCTCCTCCGCGCGCGGCCGCGGCACGGTGACCACGAGGTCGAAGCGGTCGAGGAGGGCCCGCGAGAGCTTGTCGCGAAACGCTGCGAGCCGTTGCGGCGAGCAGGAGCACTCCGCAGCCGGGTCACCGCGCCCGGCGCACGGACACAGGTTCATCGTCGCGACGAGCTGGAACCGGGCCGGGAAGAGCGCCTGGCCCTGGACGCGCGCCACCGAGACGACACCGTCCTCGAGCGGCTGCCGCAGGGCTTCCAGCGCGGGCCGCTGGAACTCCGGCAGCTCGTCCAGCAGCAGCACGCCTCGGTGGGCGAGGCTCGCCTCGCCCGGGCGCGGACCGGTGCCTCCACCGACGATCGCGGCGGTCGAAGCGCTGTGATGCGGCGCCCGGAAGGGACGCCGCGTGATCAGAGGGCGCTCGGGCGGAAGCACGCCTGCGACCGAGTGGATCCGCATCACCTCCAGCGCCTCTCGAGGCTCGAGCGGGGGCAGGATCGACGGCAGCCGCCGACCCAGCATCGTCTTGCCGGTGCCCGGAGGCCCCGCGAGCAGGAGGTTGTGCCCGCCCGCCGCAGCGAGCTCGAGCGCGCGACGCGCGCGCTCCTGCCCGCGGACGTCGGCGAGATCGGGCGGGTCGGGCTCGGCCTCCTCATCCGGCGGCTCGGCCGGGGGCGGGCGCAGCTCGCCGCGCAGGTACGCGACCGCCTCGGCGAGGTGGCGCACCGGGATCGCCTCGACTCCACCGAGCTCCGCCTCGCATGCGGATTCTGGCGCGCAGAGGATCCGGTCGAGCCCGGTCCGTCGCGCTCCTTCGGCGACCGCGAACGCCCCGCGCACAGGCCGGATCCGCCCGTCGAGCGCGAGCTCACCGACCGCGGCGTGCTCGGCGAGTCGCTCGGGCGGAATCTGGCGTGAGGCGGCCAGCACGGCCAGCGCGATCGAGAGGTCGAAGCCCGACCCCTCCTTCCGGAGCCCCGCCGGTGCGAGGTTGACGGTGATCCGCTTCAGCGGCCACTCGAGCTGCGCCGAGCCGATGCCGCTACGGACGCGGTGCTTCGCCTCCGCGCAGGCTCGATCGGCGAGCCCGACGATTGCGAAGCCGGGGATCCCGGCGTCGATGTGCGCCTCCACCTCGACGCGACGGGGCTCGAGGCCGACGAGCGCGTGGGTGACGGAGCGCGCGAGCACTCTTCGACGGTACGGGTGAAGCCGTTACGGGTGTGTCACGCGGGTCGAACGATTCAGCGACAGATCAGGATCGACTCGTAGTACTCCCCGGCGCGCCTCCCGGTGCGCCGGTTGACGTGCCGCTCGAGCCGCTCGTCGAGGCGCAAACCGGCACGTTCGAGGATCTCCGGGTAGAGGTCGCGCCGGTCGTTGACGACGATGCAGACGGCACCGCCGCGGCGCAGCGCCGCCTTCGAGCGCGCGAGCACGGCCGCGATCCCCGCGACATACTCCTCGATCGCCGCCTTGCTCGTCCCGCGCGCCGCGGCGCCGAGCTCGCGCTCGCGCCGGTCGTCGAGCCCCAGCAGCTCGTAGGCGTAGCGGTGCTGCTCGTGGTAGTCGATCAGCCCGGGATAGGGCGGGGAGGTGACGACGCCGTCGTAGGGGCCGCCGAGCTCGAGCTCGCGCGCGTCCCCGTGCAGGACGACGGCGGCGCGGCGCGGATCGCGGACGTCCGCGAACGCGGCGATCCGGCTCGCCGTATCTGCCAAGTACCGCGTCAGGAACTTGCCGGCGCTCTCGACCGGACGACAGATGCGCCGGTGCTTGTGGCACCAGTACTCGCCCTGCTGCGGCGCACGCGGGAAGTCGAGGTCGAAGTGGGTCGTGAGCCTGGCCGAGCGTGCCGCGCGCGCGAGCACGATCCGCAGCACGTCGTGGCTCTCGTACTCCGGGATCAGCGACCGAAAGTGGAGCAGCTCGGCGGCGGCCTGCGGCGCGAACCACTCGCGCACGAAGCCCGTCGGGCGCTCGCTCGACTCGCCCAGACGCGCGGCGATCTCGCGCACGTCCGCCTGCAGGGCGTCGAGATCGTGCTCGCGCGTCTTCACCGAGATCAAAAGCGCGTTGAAGGCCGCGATGTCGACGCCGACCGCGTCGTAGCCGGACTCCAGCGCCTGCACGAGCGTCGTCCCGGAGCCGGCGAACGGGTCGAGCACGCGGCCGCCCGCGCTGACATAGCGCTCGAGCAGCGCCTCCACGAGCTGCGGGACGAACTTTCCCAGGTAGGGATGGAGCCGGTGGACGTGCTTGGTGCGCTCGCGCTCCGGAAGCTCGCGCTCCGACCACGACAGCGCCAGGTCCAGCTCGCCGTAGAGGGCCTCTTGCGTCGCCGCCACGGGTACGAGTTCGCCAGGGTGGTACGGTCGCCTGCATGGACGTCGAGTGGGACTGGGACCGGGTCGTCTTCGACCACCTCCAGCTGGTCGTACGCGACCCCGTTGCAAGCGTCGCCTTCTACAAGACCGTCCTGACCCCGCTCGAGATCCCCCCGATCTGGGAGAGCGAGCGCGGGGCGCAGTTCGCGAACCTCGTCGTCGTGGACGGCGACGACCCCAGCAGCCCGATCCACTTCGCTTTCGTCGCGCGCTCACGCGAGGAGGTGGATGCGTTCCACGCGGCCGGCCTCGCGGGCGGCTACCGCGACAACGGCGCTCCGGGAGTGCGGGAGCAGTACAGCTCCGACGAGGGCGGCCGCTACTACGCAGCCTTCCTGCTCGACCCCGACGGCCACAACGTCGAGGCGGTCCGGCGCGAGTTCTGACGCCGGGCGGCGAGTGACCGCCGCCCGGCGCAGGCTTTCCTAGTAGTGGATCCCGCTGGCCGCGTCGAGCTCGCGCAGGCGGCGGATCCGCTCTGCCATCGGCGGGTGGGTCGAGAAGAGCGCCGTCATCCCGCGCTTGCTGAGCGGATTGGCGATGTAGAGCGCCTCGGTGGCCGGGTTGACGTTCATCGGCACGGCCTCGACGCCGCGCTCGAGCGTGCCGAGCGCCTCGGCCAGCGGACGTCCCTCGCCGAGGTAGCCGGCGGCGGTCGCGTCGGCGAGGTACTCGCGCTGACGCGAGACGGCCAGCTGCAGGATCATCGCGGCGAGCGGGGCGACGATGATCGCGACGAGCACGCCGACGATCCCGAGCGGGTTCGAGTCCTCGTCGTCGCCGCCGCCGAAGAACATCGAGAACTGGAGGATGTTCGCGATCGCCGAGATCGCTGCGCCGATCATCGCGGCGATCGTCATCACGAGGATGTCGCGGTTGGCGATGTGGGCCATCTCGTGCGCGAGCACGCCCTTGACCTGGTCGCGCGGCAGGTACCGGAGCAGGCCCTCGGTCACGGCGACGACGGCCTTCTTGGGGCTGCGCCCGGTGGCGAAGGCGTTCGGCTGCTCGGAGGGGATCAGGTAGACGCGCGGCATCGGCACGCCGGCCTTGCCGGCGATCTCCTCGATGTCGCGGTACAGCTCCGGGGCCTCGCTGCGGTCGACCGGGCGCGCCTTGCTCGCCCTGAGGGCGAGCTTGTCCGAGAACCAGAACATGACGAGGTTGAAGATGACCGCGATCCCGGCGAACAGGATCAGGCCGCCCGACCCGGCGAACATGTAGCCGAGCCCGACGAACAGGGCTGTCAGGCCCGAGATGATGACCCAGGTGCGGGCCTGGGTCGCGAACTTGGTCTGCGTGATCGACATGGAGTGGCGTTGTTCCTTTCCGGCTGAATATGAGCTGGTTCCGATTCAGCCGGAAGTTTCTCCCGCCGATCTCGTCGGCCGGTGCGCCCGGGCCGAAGCCGTCTTGACGAGCGCACCCGTTCGGGGATAGTGCCTTCCGGCGAACCGAATCGTAGCCCGCGGGGCGGAGGTGCCGTGTTGCCGCCCAGTTAACCCGCCGCGGTCAAACCACGACGCGCTCGAGCTCTCCCGGGCGGACGGCGACGACCTCGAAGCGGCAGTCGAGCTCGAGGCAGTCCCGGTTTCGCGCGAGCCAGGCCTCGGCCGCGCGGTGGAGGCGCCGCACTTTCTCCTCGTCGACCATCTCGAGCGGGTCGCCGAAGCCCATCCCGGTCTTGCCCTTCACCTCGCAGAAGACGAGCCGGCGGCCGCGGCGGACGATCAGGTCGAGCTCGTAGCCGCCGGCCCAGACGTTCGAGCCGAGGATGCGGTAGCCGCGCAGGCGGTAGTGGCGGGCGGCGCGGCGCTCGTCAGGGTTGCGATGCGTACGCATGCGCGTTGAACGACAGCCGGTGCTGGTCGCTGGGGCCGTGCTCGCGCACTGCCGCGGAGTGGCCGGGCGTGATGTAGCCGACGTGGCGCGCGAACCCGTAGCGGGGATAGAGCGCGTCGAGCCGACGCATGACCCGATCGCGGGTCACCTTGGCGACGATCGACGCGGCCGCGATCGCGGCGCTCTTCGTGTCCCCGTCGACGACCGCGCGGTGCTCGGGGGCGAGCGGCCCGAGCCGGAAGCCGTCGACCAGACAAGCCTCCGCCGGCGGAGCGAGGTCGCCGAGCACCGAGCGCAGTCCCCAGAGATTCGACTTGTGCAGGCCGTTGCGGTCGACGTCGCCCGAGGAGATGACGCGAACGCTGATGCGGGTCGCGCAGCCGACGACCGCGCGGAAGAGTTCCTCGCGCTCGGCCGGCGAGACCTGCTTCGAGTCGTTCAGCGAGGCGAGCGGCCGGACACGATGGTTGCGCAGGCACTCGTAGTCGAGCAGGACCCCCGCGACGACGAGCGGGCCCGCGAGCGACCCTCGACCTGCCTCGTCTGCGCCCGCGACGAAGCGGGCGCCGAGCCTGCGGTCGAAGGAGAGGAGCTTCTGACCCGTCGGGCGTGCCACGCGTCGAGGATAGCGCCGGCGTCAGCCGGCGTTCGTCACGGGAGCGCTACGACTTCGTGTCGTCTTCGTCGCCGGCGGGAGCCTCGTCGGGCTCGGCCTCGGCAACGGGCTCTTCGGCAACGGCTTCCTCGGCGACCGGCTCCTCGGCAGGAGCCTCCTCGGCGACCGGCTCGGCCTCGACCGCGGCGTCCTCGAGCTCGGGCCCGGCTTCAGGCTCGGCCACTGTTGCCTCGGCAGCGGCTGCCTCGGCCTCCGCGTCGGCAGCCGCAGCGTCGAGCGCGGCCTGGTTCGCCTCCGACTCGGCGCGGGCGGCGGCGAGCTGGGCAGGCGTCTGACGTAGCTCGCGCACGCGCGCCTTCTTGCCGATCTTCTCGCGCAGGTAGTAGAGCTTGGCGCGGTTGACGTCGCCGATCGCGCCGACCTCGATCTTCTCGATCTTCGGCGAGTGCACGGGGAACGTCCGCTCGACGCCGACGCCGAACGACTGCTTGCGCACCGTGAACGTCTCGCGCGCTCCCGAGCCCTGACGCTTGATCACGATCCCCTCGAAGACCTGCACGCGGCGGCGCTGGCCCTCGATCACCTGGAAGTGGACGCGAACCGTGTCGCCCGCCTTGAAGCGGGGAACGTCCTTGCGCAGCTGGCGCTGCTCGATGCTCTCGATGATCGTGCTCATGGGAAAGGGTCGGCCTCCGGCCGGCGGCCAATGGTAGCGAAAACTCAGCGAACGGAAATGCGGTTGGGCGGCCAGTAGGTCGCGAAGACCTTGCCGATCAGGTTCTTGCGCGGGACCGTCCCCCACTCCCTCGAGTCGCAGGATTGCGAGCGGTTGTCGCCCATCATGAAGTACTGCCCCGGCGGGACGTTGAACGTCTCCGCACCGCGCGTGTCGCGGCGGTTCGGCTGGATGTACGGCTCGTCGAGCTTTTTGCCGTCGATGTAGACGTAGCTCGACCCGCCCTCGTTGCGGAGCTCGACGCGCTCGCCGGGCAGGCCGACCAGGCGCTTCACGAACGTCCCGCCCGCGCCGCAGCGCTGGCGCGCTGCGGGCGGCGTCTCGAAGACGACGATCTCGCCGCGCTCGGGGTCGCGGAAGCGGTAGATGAAGCGGTTCGCGAGCACGCGGTCGGAGTAGCCGGCCTCGCAGCCGCTCGCGTTCCGCGCGCAGTGCAGTGTCGGCTCCATCGACGAGGACGGGATCCGATAGGGGTTGACGACCCAGGCCTTGATCGCGAGCACGATCGCGATCGCGCCGGCGATCGTGACGACCCAGTCGATCGTGACGCGCCACCCGTGCGGCAGCCCGCGGGTGAGGCGGTCGACGGGGTTGCGCGAGTGCCGCACGGGCTGGGCGGGCTCGGTCGGGGTCACGAACGGCTCGGGGAAGGAGTCAGGCAGCTGCGCCGGCGGGCGCTCCGGCTCCGGCTCGGCCTCTTCGGGGCGGAGCGCGTACCACGCCGACGACACGGCGAGGCCGGTCCAGAGCAGGTCGAAGAGGCCGAACACCTCGCTCAGGTTCTGGCGGAAGAGCGAGAACATCTCGCCGGAGAGCAGGCCGGTCTGCGTGCCGAAGTCCTGCTCCGCCTCCTGCACGGCGAAGGCGAACCCGAGGTACTTGCCGACGAGGACGCCGAGCAGCGCCGTCACGACCGCGATCGCCTGCAGGTCGGCCGAGCGCCTTCCGCCCGCCGCCCGCTCGACCGCGAACCCGACGGTGAAGCCGATTCCCCAGGCGACGATCCCGACCTCGTAGTCGGTGTACTTGGCGATCAGGCCCCAGGCGATGCCGCCGGCGATCGCGACGACCAGCCCGGCGAGCATGGCGAGGCCCGTCGAGCCGCCTTCGTCCGCTCGCGCCGGCGACGGCGGGGGCGGGGGCGGCGGGTCCTGAGGACGGGAGCCGTCGGGCTCCCAGCCGAAGCGCTCGAAGTCGCTCACGACGTCCCCAGCTGGTGCGCGCTGCGCTCGCGGCTCTGCTCGCGGCGCCACGCGGCGACGCGGCCGTGGTCGCCGGAGACGAGGACGTCCGGCACGGTCCAGCCGCGAAACTCGGCCGGTCGTGTGTAGTGCGGGTACTCGAGGCCGCCCTCGAGCTCGGTCGAGAAGCTCTCGTGCTCGCCGGAGCCCTCGGCCAGGGCTCCCGGGAGCCGGCGGGCGATCGCGTCGAGGAGCACCATCGCGGGCAGCTCGCCGCCGGAGAGGACGTACGGCCCGATCGAGATCGCGTCCGAGGCGAGGTGCGCGACGATTCGCTCGTCGAACCCCTCGAAGCGCGAGGAGAGGAGCGTCAGCGCCGGCTCGGCGGCGAGATCCTCGACGACGGCCTGGGTCAGCGGCCTCCCTTGAGGCGTCAGCGCGACCACTCGATGCTGAATCGAACCATGCTCGGGCGCGCTGCCGTAGGCGGCGTCGAGCGCCGCGGCGACGACGTCGACGCGCAGCACCATCCCGGCGCCGCCGCCGTACGGCTCGTCGTCGACCTGACCGGCGCGAAGCGGCGTCGTGTCGCGGTAGTTGAAGAGTCGGAGCTCGAGCTCGGTGCCGAGGACGGCCGCGAGCGGCCGCTGCTCGGTCATCCACGCGAACGCGTGCGGAACCTGGGTGAAGACGTCGAGGCGCAAGGCTAGTGCTTCTCCGGGCGCTGCTGCCGTGTCTCCGCCGAGCGAAAAGCGCGCCAGGCTAGGACGCAGGGAGCGGCCATACCGGGTGGCATGGCTGCGACGGAGGACGACGCTTGGCGCGGCTTTGCAGCCGGCGGAGACATGGTGGGCATCGTCTGGAGGAGCACTTTGAGAGGTTACTCGGCGTCCGCGAAGCCCCGGGAGACGAGGATCCGTCCCGCTTCGAGGTCGACGTCGAGCACGCACGACTCGACGAGGGGCAGCAGCAGGCCGGAGTCGAGCTCGAGCGTGTCGTTGGCTGGGCCGTTCTCCACCTCGGTGACAGTACCGAGCGCGCGCCCGCCTTCCTCCTCGACGGCGAGGCCGACGAGCTGGAAGACGTAGTAGGCGTCCTCGTCCGGCTCCGGGAGCTCGTCGCGGCGGACGGCGAGCGTCGCCCCCCGCGAGACTGGCCGCTGGAGCTTGATCACGGGTCGGCCGCCGGCGCCGCGCTTCGAGACGACGATCTCGGCCGGTGTGCCGTCGACGAGGAGGATCGCGCCCTTCGCGAACCGCTCGGGCGCGTCGCTCGCGCCCTCGACGAAGAAGCTGCCGTCGACGCCGTGGGGCTTGCCCACGCGGCCGACCGTCACGAGCGCGTCGCTCACTCGACGATGTCGAGGATCACGCGCTTGCGCGATCCGGCGGCGCTCGCGCGCACGATCGTGCGCAGCGCCCGGGCGAGCCTGCCCTGGCGGCCGATCACCTTGCCGCGATCCGCCTCTGCGACGTACAGCTCGAGCACCGTCGCGTCCTCGCGCTCGACCTGCTCGACGCGCACCGCGTCGGGGTCGTCGACGAGCTGCTTCGCGAGCCAGGTCAGCAGTTCCGCCACTACGACGTGGAGATGCCGGCGGCCTTGATCAGCTTCGCGACGGCTTCGGAGGGCTGCGCGCCCTTGCCGAGCCACTCGGTCACCTTCGCCTCGTCGAGGTCGATCGTCGAGGGGTCGGTCTGCGGG
>JANPKC010000175.1:0-3499 GCA_031425855.1 Actinomycetes bacterium
CGGCGACGTCTGGGGGGCGCTCGACCTGGGCGACGAGCCGCCCGGGCTCCTCTACGCCGTCAACAAGCGCTACGCCGACCCGGCAGCCGCGCTCGCGGATGGCGACGAGGTGGCGCTGATCCCGCCCGTCTCGGGCGGCGACTTCAGGCTCACCGCCGAGCCGCTCTCGCTCGACGCGGTCGTGCGCGAGGTGCAGCGCGACGAGGCGGGCGCAATCGCGACGTTCCTCGGCACCGTCCGCAACCGCTCGCGCGACCGGAGCGTGCTCTACCTCGAGTACGAGGCGTACGAGGGGATGGCGGAGGAGATGATGGCCGAGCTGGCGCGCGAGCTCTCGGAACGCCACGACCTGCTCGCGGTCGCGATCCACCATCGCGTCGGCCGCGTCGAGATCGGACAGCCCAGCGTCGCGATCGCCGTCTCCTCTCCGCACCGCGCCGCCGCGCTCGCTGCCTGCAAGGAGGCGATCGACACGCTCAAGGGCACAGTCCCGCTCTGGAAGAAAGAGGTCTACGAGGGCGGCGAAGAGTGGATCGGGCAAGGGTCATAGCCAGAAGGCCGTTCGCAACTACTCTGAGCCCGTGAGCTACGACCCGTATGCACCGCGCGAGGCCGAGGAGCCGCAGGCCGGCTACTCGCCGATCAAGCGCCCGCTGACGCTGCGCGACATCCTGCGCAAGCTCTGGGCGCCGATCGCAGCCGTTGCCTTCCTGCTCTGGAAGCTGAAGTTCGTCTTCGCCGCGATCTTCAAGTTCAAGCTCTTCACCGTCGCGGGGTCGATGCTCGTCTCGATCGGCGCGTACGCCCTGCTCTGGGGCTGGCAGTTCGCGGTCGGGTTCGTCCTGCTCCTGCTCGTCCACGAGCTCGGCCACGTCGCCGAGGCGAAACGCCAGGGGCTGCCCGTCTCGGCGCCCATGTTCATCCCCTTCCTCGGCGCGCTGATCACGCTGAAGCAGCTCCCCGACAACGCCTGGGCGGAGGCGAAGGTCGCGATCGCCGGCCCGATCGTCGGCGGCCTCGGTACCGCTGCGGTCTGGGGCGTCGGCGAGTATCTCGACTCCGACCTGCTGATTGCGCTCGCGTTCACGGGGTTCTTCCTCAACCTCTTCAACCTGGCGCCTATCTCGCCGCTCGACGGCGGCCGCATCGTGGCGGCGATCCACCCCGCACTCTGGATCGCCGGCCTCCTGCTCCTCCTCGGGCTGACGATCCTGGCGCCGAACCCGATCCTGATCCTGATCCTCGTCCTCGGCGGGCTCGAGTCGTGGCGCCGCTGGAAGCACCGGCGCGATCCGGAGAGCGAGAGCTACTACCGCGTCTCGCCGCGACAGCGCATCATCACCGGCGTCGCCTACATCGCGCTGGCCGCGCTGCTGACGGGCGGGATGAGCGGCACGTTCGTCGAGCGGGACATCTAGGTGGACGACCGCCGCGTCCTCGAGCGGACGCACGAGGACCTCCAGAACGACGTCGCCGTGATCGCCTCCGAGTTCCTGGGCGGGTTCCAGAAGGTGCTCGAGATCGACCGGCCGGCCGTCTCGATCTTCGGCTCGGCGCGCGTCCCCGAGGAGAGCCCGGTCTACGAGCTCGCGCGCGCGACCGCAAGGCTCTACGCCGAGGCCGGCTTCGCAGTGGTGACCGGCGGCGGCCCCGGCGTGATGGAGGCGGCGAATCGCGGGTGCAAGGAGGGCGGCGGCCTCTCGGTCGGCTTCAACATCGCGCTCCCGCACGAGCAGGGGCTGAACCCGTACTGCGACATCGAGATGACGTTCAAGCACTTCTACGCCCGCAAGACGATGTTCGTGAAGGCGGCCGAGGGATTCGTGATCTTCCCCGGCGGCTTCGGCACGTTGGACGAGCTGTTCGAGTCGCTGACGCTGATCCAGACCGGCAAGGTCATGGACTTCCCGGTCGTGCTCTTCGACTCCGAGTACTGGCGCGACCTGCTCGGCTGGGTCGGAGACGAGCTGCTCGAACACGGGATGATCTCGCCGGAGGACGTCGAGCTGCTGCACGTCACCGACGAGCCTGCCGAAGCCGTCCGGCTCGTCGTCGACTCCTACGAGCACCGCAGCGCCCCGCCTTCCCCGGCCGAGCCGGAGAAGGCGGACGCGCAGTAGGAGGTGCCGCTACGGGGCGTGCGGGGCTTCGGCGACACCGGTCGAACGCTCGCGCCGGAGCAGCAGGAAGAGCCCGGCGGCGAGCAGCCAGATCGTCCAGGCGAAGACGCCGATCGCGACGATCGTGGCGAGCGAGACGACGCCGAGGGCGAGGCTGACCCAGCCGGCCCAGGCGGGAACCAGCCCGAGGTCGACCGCGGCGAGCGAGACCCCGATGATCATCACCCCGATCGAGACCCCGCCGAGGCCGAGCAGGACCCAGCCCACGTCGTCGTAGGCGAGATAAGCCTCGGCGCCGGCCGTCGTCAGCTCGTCGCTCGAGAGCAGCGGCGCGGCCCAGAGCGTCAGCCCGACCGAGAGGAACGCGACGAAGAGCGTCCCGCCGATCGCGGTCAGGGCGCAGTACGCCTCGTTGGCGGCCCGCAGCCGGACCCAGAGGCTCGCGACGAAGAGGCCGATCAGAAGCGGTGCGACGAGCGCGATCACCTGCAGCACCCACACCTCGCTCGCGTTGTCCTTCGCGTAGGCGATCAGCTCCGCCGCCGTGTCGCCGGAGTCCGACGAGGTGAAGAAGCTGTAGATCACCGCCAGCGGCACGAGGACTGCGCCGATCGCGCCGAGCGTGTGGATCCAGCCGACGCGGCTGGATCCCGGAGAAGCTGAATCCACTGTGACCCCTTCTCGAGAGTTGACCGAACCAGCGGACTCTACGAAGCGGTCCGGACGCCGCTAGACGCGCGGCAGCACGAAGTACGGGCCCGGGATCGAGCGGCCCGGGCCGTAGATCGCGGTCGGCCCGACGGCGATGTAGTTGCTCGCCGTCGCGTCCTGACGCAACAGCCTGCCGCGCTCGTAGACCTTGCGGGTGACGGTGACGTCGAAGCCGGACTGGTTCGACCCGGACACGGTCCGCACCGAGCCGCGCGGCGCGTAAGGGTCGAGTGCGTAGGTCGTGCGCGGGGTGCGCCAGTTCGTCCGCTCGCCGGTCGAGGTGACGACGCGGCGGCCGGGGTCGGTGCCGTAGAAGGTGAACGTGAGCGTCGTGCTCGTGTAGCGCGTCTTGATCAGGATCCCGGTCTTCAGGTCGTTCCGGAAGACGAAGTCGGGCCCGCCCCAGGAGACGGTCGCGTCGCGGCCCATCGGGTAGTGCGAGATGTAGAAGCTGTGGTTGTGGCGCTCGACGATCGGGAGCCCGAGCTCGAACGCGTTGTTGAAGAGGGTCGTCGCGGTCTGACAGACGCCGCCCCCGATCGAGGGCAGGAGCAGCGAGCCGATGATCATCTGGCCCTCGCGGAAGCCCCGCTCGACCGTCCGTGGGCCGACGCGGTCGTTGAACGAGAACGTGTCGCCGGGACGGATCACGGTTCCGTCGATGTATC
>JANPKC010000176.1:0-1853 GCA_031425855.1 Actinomycetes bacterium
ATCAGCATGTGGCCGGCCAGCATGTTCGCGTAGAGACGGACGCTGAGGCTGATCAGGCGCATGAACTGACCGAGCACCTCGAGCGGGACGATCAGCGGGTACATCGCCTTCGGCACGTCCGGGATCCAGCTCTTGAAGTACTTGACCGGGCCGTTGTGCCGGATCCCCTCGATATGAGTGAAGACGAAGGTCATCAGCGCGAGCGCGAGCGTGACCGAGATCGAGGACGTGGCCGCGTAGACGGCGAGCGTCGGCAACTCGACTCCGAAGAGCTCGAACGTCTCGTTCGAGAGCGGCAGCGGGACGAAGCCGAGCATGTTGATCACCCAGATGAAGAGCATCAGCGAGGCGACATAGGGGAACCAGCGGCCGATCGCCTTGTGCGGCAATCCCTGCTCGGCGACCTGCACCTGCGCGATCTCGTAGACCATCTCCCCGACCGCCTGCCGCCGCCCGACCTCGTTCTTCGACCCGATCCGGGCGCGCATCAGGAAGAGGCCGAGCGCGATCGTCACGATCGTGCCGAGGATCAGGTAGGCGACCGCCTTGTTGATCGAGAGGTCGAGCCCGCCGAGCTTGATCGGGACCCACTCGCCGACCTCGAAGTCGTGCTCCGGGTTGAACTCCTCCTCGCCGCCCTCGCTCGTCGACGCGAGCGCCAGCGAGGGCAGGGCGAGCCAGAGGACGATGGCGATCGCGCTAAGCCGACTCACGCGTCTCCCCGGAGAAGTAGAGGGCGAGCGAGACCGCGAGCTCGAGCGTGTACGCGAGGGCGTACAGCAGCGTGACCGCGAGCGCGAGCCGCGCGTCAGTTGCCGCGAGCGCGATGACGACAACCATCACCGCGAGCGCGCGAAAGGTCATTCCGAAGCCCACCACGCCTGAGCCGGCGAGGTTACCCATGCCCGAGCGGAGGTGCGTCAGTAGCGCAGCGAGCGCACGCGAGGCGGCCCAGAGCGTGGCTCCGATCACCCAGCCGCGCAGCTCCCAGCCCGCGGCGAGGAAGACGGGCAGCGCGAGCGCGATCACCGCGGCGCCGGCCACGAACGGCAGCCTCTGGTCGGGCATCGGCCTCGGGGTCGCGAAGACGCCGGCCATCTAGATGGCGTGCCCGTAGCGCTTGTAGGTCATGAAGACGCCGAACGGGAGCCCCAGGATCGCGCCGGTGAGGAAGCCCCAGGCGACCGAGCCGGCGAGCCAGCCGATCAGGATCCCGAGCACGATCACCGCCGTCGTCGACCCGATCAGGACCGAGCCTGCGGCCGCGAGACTGAGGTTCGGCGTCGGCGTCGGCTCCATCGGCGCGGCGAGCATAGCAGAGCTTGTGACAGCCTAAAGCCGCCTGGTTTCAGGGAATAACGGCGACTTTGTACGGCTAGGCGGAGCGGCGCTCGTCGACCGGGTCGTGGCGGCGGCCGAGGCGGAAGCGGCGCGGGTTGCTCGACTTGACGATCTCGAGCACGTAGACGACGTAGAGCGAGAACGCGAGCGCCACGAGCGCGATCACGGCGACGGCGACCGTCTCCCAGAGGTGCCACTGACCGCCCTCGCGGAAGGGGATGAAGCGCGTCGCGAGCGCGGCGCCCGCGAGGGTCGCGCACCAGACCCACATCGTCACGGCGGCGCGCCTCTGCGAGAAGCCGCGCCGGAGAAAGCGGAAATGCAGGTGCGCCTGGTCCGGCGAGGAGATCGGCTGGCGGTGCTTCAGCCGGCGGGCGACCACGAACGACGTGTCCAGGATCGGGACGGCGAGCACGAGCAGCGGCAGCAGCAGGACGACCGTCGACGCCGTCTTCAGCAGGCCCTGAACCGACACGGCCCCGAGTAGGAAGCCGAACGCCTCGGCGGTGGCG
>JANPKC010000177.1:0-8668 GCA_031425855.1 Actinomycetes bacterium
CGCGGGGTCGCCGCAGCCGTGCTCGGCACCCCAGTCCCAATAGATCTCGGAGTCGGGCCCGCACGGGCCGGGGCCGCCTACCGACCAGAAGTTCTCGGAGCTGGGGAGCGCGACGATCCGCTCGGCCGGCATCCCGACGGCCTCCCACTCCCGGATCGCCACCTCGTCCGGCCCGAGCTCGAAGGCCGGGTCGCCGGCGTGGACGGTGACCCAGATCCGGTCCCAGTCGAGCTTCAGCCGCTCGACCACGAACTCCTTCGCCAGCTCGACCGCGCCCGGCTTGAAGTACTGCCCGAACGAGAAGTTGCCGAGCATCTCGAAGAACGTGAGGTGGTGGCCGTCGGCGCCGACCTCGTCGATGTCGGGCGTGCGGAAGCACTTCTGCGAGGTCGCCGTCAGCAGCGCCGGCGGCTCCTCGCGGCCGAGGAAGAACGGCATCTGCGGCTGCATCCCGGCGGTCGTCAGCAGCGTCGAGTGGTCGTCGGCGCGCGGCACGAGCGGCCACGACGGCAGGCGCGTGTGGCCCTTCTCCTCCATGAACGCGAGGAAGCCCTCGCGCAGCTCGGCCGACGTGCGCACCCTGGGATTGTAAGGAGGGCTAGCTCGCGGCGCGCTTCGGGGCCATGGCCTCGAGCTGCTCGTCGGAGGCGATCTCGTCGCGGATCTTCTCGAGCGCGCGCCGGATCAGGCGCGAGACGTGCATCTGCGAGATCCCGACGTGCTGGGCGATCTGGCTCTGCGTCAGGCCGTCGAAGAAGCGGAGGTGGAGGATGCGGCGCTCGCGCTCGTCGAGGACGCGGAATCCGGGCGCGAGCACGGCGCGATCCTCGGAGACCGAGTACTGGTGCTCCTCGGTGCCGAGCGACTCGAGCGGGTCGAGCTCGCCGTCCTCGTCGGAGCCGCCCGCGGAGAGCGAGAGCGACGTGTACGCGCGGCCCGACTCGAGCGCCTCCAGCACGAGCTCCTCCTCGACGCCCGCCGCCTTCGCGAGCTCGGGGATCGTCGGCGAACGGCCCAGCTGGACGGTCTGGTCCTCGACGATCTTCGAGAGCTGCACGTTCAGCTCCTGAAGGCCGCGGGGGACGCGGACGGCCCAGCCCTTGTCGCGGAAGTGGCGCTTGATCTCGCCGATGATGTTCGGGGTCGCATAGGTCGTGAGCTCGACGCCGCGGTCGATGTCGAAGCGGTCGATCGCCTTGATCAGGCCGATGCAGCCGATCTGGACGAGATCGTCCAGCTGCTCGCCGCGGTACGCGTAGCGGCGGGCGAGCGAGCGGACGAGCGAGAGGTACTGCTCGATCAGCTGCTCGCGCGCGGCGAGGTCGCCCTGCTCGTGATAGCGGCGCAGCAGCGCCTTGTCGGAGGCGCGCGTCATCGCTCGGTCGCCTCCAGCACGAAGCTCTTGCGAAGGTCGACCCAGACGCCTCCGTCGCGCGTGCTCAGCGCGACGCCGTCGACCGTCGTGTCCAGGAGCCTGCGCAGGCCGAGGGTCTCCCCCGCCTCGCCTTCGAGCTCGGCCACCGTGCGGTCGGCGACGGGGCCGACCGAGACGTCGATGGCGTCGTCGCCGACGCGCAGCAGGACGGTCACCTCTCCCTCGTCGTCCTCGTCGTGCTCGAGCAGCGAGCCGAGCGCCAGCTGCAGGTCGTCGAGCACGTCGAGCGTGACGTCGTGCCGTGCGGCGATCCCGCCGACGACGAGCTCTGCCACGATCGAGAAGTCCCGCTCGCGCGGGATCGTGATCGCGACGGTGTCCTGCACCTGCGTCTCCATCAAGCGGTGCCACTTTCGGCGGCGCGAAGCTCCTCTTCGAGGTCTCGCTCCCGCCGTGCGGCTGCTTCCTTCGCGCTCTGGACGGCCTCGCCGAAGTCGTGGCGGGCCTTCAGCGTCGCGACGCCGTGCGTGAGCCCGGCCGCCAGGCCCGAGATCTTCTGCACGGGGCGCGCGATCGCCATGCTCACGGCGCGTACGGCCGTGTCCACGCTGTCCGCCATGTCCACTGCGCTGTCCGTCACCTGATCCACCTTGTCCAGCTGCCCGTTCACCTTGTCGACGCTCTCGCCGACCTTGTGGATGACCGGCAGCAGCTCACGTTCCGTCCCTCTGATGAACGAAGAAAGGCGCGCGAAGGTTCCGCCCAGCCGCACGAACACGTAGGCGAGGCCGAGGCCGACTGCGAGCAGGAAGACGGCGAGGGCGTAGCTGGCGATGTCGCCCGCGCTGGCGGCTAGAAGCTGCACGCGCGCATCCTAGTTACGACTTGCAGACGACACCACGCCGCAACCGACGACGGCGCCGTCGTCGTAGAGCGCTGCGATCTGGCCGGGAGCCACGCCGTAGGCGGGCTGCACGAGCTCGAGCGTAAACCCATCGGCCGCCGGCGTCACGCGAGCGTGCACGGCCGGAGAGCGGTAGCGCAGCTTCGCCTCGGCGTGCTCGACCGGTGCGTGCAGGGTCCCGCGCACCTCGACCGTCCTGCAGGCGAGCGAGCCGCGCGGGCCGACGACGAGCGTGTTCGTGGCCACGTCCCCGCGCAGCGCGTAGAGCGGCTCCGCGGCCGCCACGCCGATCCCGCGGCGCTGGCCGGGCGTGTACCGCCAGACGCCTCCGTGCCGTCCGAGCTCGTTGCCGTCCTCGTCGACGATCGCGCCGTCGGCCGCTCCGAGCCCCCGGCGCTCGAGGAAGGCGCGGTAGTCGTCGCCGGCCAGGAAGCACGCCTCCTGGCTCTCCCGGCGCTCCGCTGCGTCCAGGCCGGCCGCGCCCGCCTCGCTGCGCGTCTCGGCCTTGGTCTGGCCGCCCAGCGGGAACTCGATCCGCTCGAGCAGAGCCGGATCGAGCGGCGCGAGCATGTACGACTGATCCTTGTCCGGGTCGGCGGCGCGGGCGATCAGCCTGCGGCCGCCGCGCTCGACGATGCGGGCGTAGTGCCCGGTCCAGAGGCTCGACGCGCCGGCACGCTCGGTGAAGTCGAGCAGCTCGGCGAAGCGGAACTCGCCGTTGCAGCGGCCACAGGGGTTCGGCGTCTCGCCGCGGGCGTACGAGGCGACGAACGGGTCGACGACCGCGCGCCGGAACTCCTCGCGCAGGTCGAGCGTCACGTGCGGCAGCCCGAGCGCGTGGCACGTCTCGCGGGCGGCGATCACCGCCTCCGGCGAGCAGCACGCCCGCTCCGAGTCGGGCCCGGCGGGATCGAGCCAAAGCCGGAGCGTGACGCCGACGGCCTTCGGCCCGGCGCGGAGCAGCGCGACGGCGCTGTCGACGCCGCCGCTCATCGCGACCGCGACGCGATCCGGGTCGGGCTCGGCGCGGAAGACCTGCGCGAGCGCGTTCGCCAGCGCGTCGGCCGCGAGCGTCTCGCCCGGGACTGCGGCCGCCTCGACCAGCGTCAGCCCAGCGAGCGGACGTGCGAGCCCCGGCGCGTCCGCGTCGACGATCCGCTCGCCCTCGACCGTGAGCCGGACGAATGCGAGGTCGGCACCACGCGCGGAGTCTCCGAGGACCTCGACCATCGAGCCAGCCTAGCGAGACGAACTTTGTGTGACAGGAACACAAAGTCGAAAAAGCGCTCAGACCCTGCCGATGCTTCCTTGCGCCGGTGCGAACCTGGCTAACCAGGTGGGTGCCGTGCCGGACGTCGACGGGTGAGGTCTAGACCGAACCCAGGCTCCCTTGACGTGACTATTGGTTCACGTTTAGCAAGGCCACGTACAGGGTCGAGCGCCGAGAGTGTATCCCGGATGGTCGGCTAGCTCCGCGCGAAGCGCCAGCGGATCTGCTGGGTGCCGTCGATGCCGAGGCGTTGGGCGAGCGCTTCCGTCAGCTCGAACTGGCGGCCCTGTCGCTTGAGCCGCGTGTCGATCACCTCGGTCAGGAGCTCGGTGCCGCCGTAGGCGATGTAGAGCTTCGCGCCGCACGGGAGCACGGGATGCGTGACGCCGAGCGAGCGGTTCGTGAGGACGCGGCTGCACGTCGTGCGCTCGGCGTCGCGTGGGGCGCCGCGGGAGCCGGCGAGGGCGCTGTACCAGCCGGTGTCGGCGACGGTGACCTGCTGCGCCTCCCCTGCCCCCGGCTCGTCGGCGCTCGCCTCGCGGTTGAGCGCGAGCGCCGCGACGCCGGCGAGGAGCGCGACGGCGGCGAGCGCGACGGTCCGCTGGAGGATGCCCGGGCTCACCGGGCTCGCGCGGCGATCAGCTCACCGAACGACTCGCGGACGAGGTCGTCGAACTCCGCCGGCAGCGTGCCGTCGGGGCGGGCGAACTCGCGCAGGTAGACCACGAGATACCCCCACTCGACGCTGCGAGCCGGGTCGCCGCCGCCCCGCTCGCGCGTCAGGCGCTCGAGCTCCCAGAGGTTCCACTCCTGCGGGATCGTCGGCAGCGGCAGGGTCGCGACCGGCGCGGGAGCGGGCTCGGGCTCGGGCTCGACCCTGGGTGCCGGCTCGGGCTCGGGCTCGGGATCGGGCACGGCCGTCAGTTGTGGCGCCGCGACAGGCTCCGGCTCGGGCTCTGGCTCAGGTTCTGGCTCTGGCTCAGGTTCTGGCTCAGGCTCTGGCTCGCGCTCGGCAGCGGGCTGTGGTTCCGCGGGCTGCGGCTCGGCCGTGGGCACAGGCTCGGGCTCCAGCTCGGGCTCCGTTTCGGGCTCCACCTCCGGCTCGAGCTCGGGCTCGACCTCGGGCTCCGGTTCCACCTCGGGCTCCACCTCGGCTTCCACCTCGTGCTCGTCCGGCTCGGACGCCTCGGGCGGCGCCAGCTGGTCGAGCCACGACTCCTCCTCCTCCGGGCGCGGCGGCCGGTCGCCCGCGCGCACGGTGACGCTGCCGCCGGTCGGCTCGAAGACCGTCACCTCGGCGACAGCGGGGCCGGATGCCCGGGTTCGGGGCGCGCGGACGGCACGCCAGGCGCCAAGCTCGAGCACGACGGTGAGGGCGTATGCGACCGCCATCACGACGATCACCTCGACGACGGCGAGGTTGAGCAGCCCCGCGACGAGGGCGACGGCGATCAGGAAGAACGCTTCGAGCGCGAAGCGCGGCCACAGGCGACCGAGCACGGACGCCGCCTACTTCTCGGGCTCGGGCTCCCCGCCCTCGGCCTGTTCCTCCGGCGCCTCCTCGGCGTCGGCGGTCGGCGTCACGGGGGGAGCGGCCGGCTCGTCGGCCACGTCCGGCTCCGGCTCGGACGCGGGAGGTGCGTCGGTGGAGCCGCCGGCGAGCGCCGCGGCAGGCCGCGAGGGTGCCGGCGGCGCCGATGTCGCGCTGCGGGCGATCTCGCTGTCGTTCGCCTCCATGATCGACTGGACGACCTGCGCGATCGCGGGCTCGCCGAGACCGGCCGCTGCAAGCAGCTGCTCGGCGCCCTTCTGCGCGCGCGCCATCACGGCCGTCGCCTGGGCGCGTGCCCACTCGAGCGTCTGCTCGACCTCGGCACGGGCGGAGTTCGTCAGCTCGGTGGCCTGGTGGCGGGACTGCTCGAGCAGCCGGTTGCCGCGGGTCTCGGCCTCGCGCAGCTCGCGCGTGGCGTCGGCCTTCGACTTCGTCAGCAGGTCGCGGGACTCGGCCTTGGCAGCATTGACGATCTCGGCGCGCTGGCGCTCCGACTCGTTGCGGTAGCGCTCGATCTCGGCCTCGCGCTCCTGTAGCTCGCGCTGCCTCGCACGCACCTCTTCCTCGGTGCGCTGCAGCTGCGACGCGGACGCGGTCTGCGCGTCGCGCTCGAGCGTGTCGGCGAACTCGGCCGCGGCGCGGATCAGGTGGAGCGAGTCCATCCGAACGGCGTGACCAGTCGGCTCGACGTTCGAGGTCTTGCGCGCGGCCTGGAGAACGCGCAGTTGCGCCTGCAGCTGCGCGGTGTGGCGCCGGAAGGCGTCGAAAGCCTCGCGGACGCTCTGCTCCTCGAAGCCGGCACCTGCGCGCTGGAGCTGATCCACGCTGGGAAGCGCGGTCAGTCCCGCGGCCGAACGCTCTGACTCACCTGACGACATCGCTCTTCACGCTTTCCTGGTTCACGAGGCAAGCCGCGGCGCGGCTCGCCGGAAGTATGCCGTCTTCATCGGCTGTCGAACGGGATTTCTTCAACTCGGCTGCTCGACGAGCTGTATTCCGAGCTCGTCGAGCTGTTCCTGCGTCACCTCGGACGGCGCCCCGCTCATCGGGTCGACGCCCGCCTGGTTCTTCGGGAACGCGATCACGTCGCGCAGATTCGGCTCGGCCGCGAGCACCATCGTCATCCGGTCGATCCCGAGTGCGATCCCGCCCATCGGCGGCGCGCCCATCGCGAGCGCGTCCAGGAGGAAGCCGAACTTCGAGCGCTGCTCGGCCTCCGTCATCCCGAGCAGCTCGAAGACCTGCGCCTGGATCTCCGGCTCGTGGATCCTGAAGCTGCCGCCGCCGAGCTCGTTGCCGTTCACGATCAGGTCGTAGGCGTGCGCGAGCGCGTGCTCGGGGTCGTCGGCGAAGGTGGACTTCCAGCCGTCGGTGGGGCGTGTGAACGGGTGATGGACGGCCGTCCAGCGGCCCTCGTCCTCGTCGCGCTCGAACATCGGGAAGTCGTAGACCCAGAGGAAGGTGAACGCGTCCTCGTCGATCAGGCCGAGCTCGCGGCCGAGGTGGCTGCGGAGCGCGCCGAGCACACGCGAGGTCGCCGGCCAGGTGTCGGCGGCGAAGAGGACGGTCGATCCCGGGTCGCTGCGGAACTGCGCCAGCTCCGGCTCGGAGAGGAACTTCGCGATCGGCGAGCGCACCTCGCCCTCCTCGTCGAAGACGAGATACGCCAGCCCCTTCGCCCCCCACTGCTTCGCCAGCTCCTCGAGCTTGGCCAGGTCGCCGCGCGAGTACGCCTGCGGCACGCGCAGGAACCGGACCGCGTCGGCACCCTTGAAGACGCCGAACTCGGAGTCGCGCGTGACCTCGGTCGCGTCCTCGATCTCGAGCGCGAAGCGCGTGTCGGGCTTGTCCGTGCCGAAGCGGCGGTCGGCCTCCTCGAACGTCATCCGGGGGAAGGGCGTCCCGATCTCGATCCCGAGGCACTCGCGCCAGATCCGCGCGTACATCCGCTCCATCGTCGCGTAGAGGAACTCCTGGTCGGGGAAGCTCATCTCGACGTCGAGCTGCGTCAGCTCCTGAACGCGGTCGGCGCGGAGGTCCTCGTCGCGGAAGCAGATCGCGATCTGGTAGTAGCGGTCGAAGCCGGCGACCATCGTCAGCTGCTTCAGGATCTGCGGGCTCTGCGGCAGCGCGTAGAAGCGCCCCTTCTGCAGGCGCGCAGGGACGACGAAGTCGCGCGCGCCCTCGGGCGTCGGCTTGAAGAGGATCGGCGTCTGGATGTCGAGGAAGCCCGCCTCCTCCATCTCGCGGCGGATGATCCCGACCATCTGCGCGCGCAGGGTGATGTTGCGCTGGAGCTTGTCGCGGCGCAGGTCGAGCCAGCGGTGGCGGAGCCGCAGCGTCTCGTCGACGTTCTCCTCGTCGAGCTGGAACGGGAGCGGCGTCGAGCGGCTGACGATCTCGAGCGTCTCGACCTGCAGCTCGACTTCCCCGGTCGCCATGCTCGGGTTGACGGTCTCGGCGCTGCGAGCGACGAGCGTTCCCTCGGCGCGGAGCACGAACTCGTTCCGGATCCCGTGCGCGAGCGCGGCCGCCTCGGGCGCGAGCTCCGGGTTGATCACGAGCTGCGTGATCCCGCTCCTGTCGCGCAGGTCGACGAAGATCAGGCCGCCGTGGTCTCGCCGCCGCGCCGCCCAGCCGGAGAGGGTCAGCTTCTCGCCGACGAGCGCCGTGGTGGGCTCGCCGGCCATATGGGTGCGCCACGTGGTCACGGGGACAGTCTGCCGAGAACGTCCGTATGGGCGACCGGTTCGTCCTGCGCGCCCTGCCTGCGGATGAGCGCGTCCTCGGCCCGGACGATCACGGTCGTGCCCGCTCCCGAGCGGCCGGCCTGGGTCAGCTGGCCCTTCAGCGAACGGCCGGCATAGTCGGTGTCGGCTGCGATCCCGGCGTCGCGTAGGTCTTTCAGGAGCGGCGGGACGAGCTCGCGCGGCGCGTCGGGCTCGACGGCGATGAAGACCTCGGCGGACGGCGCCTCCGCGTCGGCGACGCCCTCCTCCTCCATCGCGATCAGCAGCCTTTCGATCCCGGCGCCGAAACCGACCCCGGGCGTCGGCGGGCCGCCGATCTCCTCGACCAGGTAGTCGTAGCGCCCGCCGCCGGAGATGGTCGAGTTCTCGTTGTCCATCGGGCCGATGAACTCCCACGTCGTGCGCGAGTAGTAGTCGAGGCCGCGCACGAGGGTCGGCACGAGCTCGTAGGCGACGCCGGTCGCGTCGAGGTCGGCGCGAACGGCGGCGAAGTGCTCCCTGCACGCGTCGCAGAGCGAGTCGCCGATCTTCGGAGCGCCTTCGAGCAGAGCGCGCGTTCGTTCGCTCTTGACGTCGAAGACGCGCAGCGGGCTCGTGGCGAGCTTCTGCTTCGCCTCGTCGTCGAGCTCATGCGCGTGCTCCCCGAGCCAGGCGGTCAGCGCGGCGATGTAGGCGGGACGGCATCCCCGGCAGCCGATCGAGTTCAGCTCCAGCCGGTAGCTCGCGATCCCTAACCGGCGCAGGAGGGTGTCGTAGAGCTGGACGATCTCCGCGTCGATCGCGGGGTCGTCGGTGCCGATCGCCTCGACGGAGAGCT
>JANPKC010000178.1:0-2067 GCA_031425855.1 Actinomycetes bacterium
AGGACGAGCATCGCCGCGCCGGCCGTCAGCAGCACGAGCAGGCTGACGAGGTCGTGGTGGGACAGGTCGGTCAGCCGAGTCCCTTGTCGCGCAGCTCCTGCAGGGCCGATTCCGTCTTCTCGAGATCGAGCCCCATTCCGCGCAGGATCTCGGCCGTCTTCGAGAACTGGATCTCGGCATAGGCGACGACCTGGACGTGGTTGCCCCACGGGTCGCGGAAGGAGTTGCCGCCGAAGATCTCGACGCCCGCGTCGCGCGCCGCGGCGAGCACCACCTCCCGGTCGTCGACGACGAGGCCGAAGTGGCGCTCGCGGTCGGGCTGTCGGTCCGAGCGTTCGGCAAGCGCGAGGAACTGGTCGCCCATGTCGAGGAACGCCATCCCGGGGATGCGCCCGCGGAGCTCGACGTCGAACAGCTGCCCGTAGAACGCGAGCGCGTCGTCGATCGAGTCGACCTCGAGCGCGATGTGGTTGATCCCGACGGCCCGAGCCACGCGTGAAGCGTACGCACCGGGCCTGGACCCCCGCAGCCTCCTCCGTGGCCCGTCTCCCACGCCGTGGCCCGAAAGGGCGAGGTCTGACCCTCGTACCGTCCCTGGCGGACAGCTATGGAGCGATTGGCACGGAATTGTTGCGGAGAATCCGCGTCGCAAACGGCACGGAACCAACTCTGGCGTCGGGAACCGCCGACGCACCGCGGGTGTAGAACCCACGAGTGGTGAGCCGACCACCGACAGAAAACGAGCTCGTCGAGCGCGCACGTGACGGCGACGCCGCCGCCTTCGCCACGCTCGTCGCGGATCACCAGGAGATCGCCTTCCGCACCGCATACCTGATCACCCGCAACGCCGCCGACGCCGAGGACGCCGTCCAGGTCGGGCTGACGAAGGCCTGGCGCGCGCTGCCGCGCTTCCGCCGCCGTGCGCCGCTGCGCCCGTGGCTGCTCGCGATCGTCGCGAACGAGGCGCGCAACCGCCGCCGCGCGGAAGGCCGGCGCGAGGGACTTGCGCTGCGCGCCGCCCACGAGCTTCCCTCGGGGGACGCGGCTCCGTCTCCCGAGGGGAGGGCTCTTGCCGCGGAGCAGCGCGTGGAGCTGCTCGCTGCGCTCGAGCGTCTGAGCGACGACGACCGGCTCGTGCTCAGTTGCCGCTATCTGCTCGACCTGGGCGAAGAGGAGACGGGAGAGGTGCTGTCGCTGCGCCGGGGAACGGTGAAGTCGCGAACGTCGCGCGCACTGGGCCGGCTGCGGGAGCAGCTGGGGGAGGCGTCGTGAACGAGCTCGAGCGCCGTCTGCAGCAGCTCGGCGGCGAGATCGCCTACCCGGCGACGCCGCGCTTCGACCTCGGCTTCGACCGCCGGCCGGCCCGCGCCGGCCTCTCACGCCCGCTCGCGCTCGGCTTCGCGATCCTCGTCGCCGCCCTCGCCGGCGTGCTCGCCCTGTCGCCGGGCGCACGCAGCGCGTTCCTCGAGATCTTCCGCATCCGCGGGGCTACGGTCGAACGCGTCGAGACGCTGCCCGACGTGCGCGCGCAGCGGATCGACTTCGGCGAGCGCGTCGGTCGCGCCGAGGCCGAGCGCCGCGTCGGCTTCGAGCTGCTCGGCCTCGGCGAGCCCGACGCGATCTTCGTGCGGCCCGACGGTCTGGCCTCGGTGGTCTACGGCGACCCCGGGCAGCCGCGACTCGTGCTCTCCCAGGCGCGCGGAGCGATCTACGACGGCTTCGTCAAGAAGACCGGCGGCCGCGGCACGACCATCGTCGGCGTCACGGTCGACGGCGAGCCCGGCCTCTTCGTCGACGGGGACGCGCACTTCGTGATGTTCCGCGACGCGAACGGGCGGATCGCGGACGAGCAGACCTACCTCGCGGGCACGGTCCTGCTCTGGAACCGAGGCGAGCTGCTGCTGCGGTTGGAAGGCGACCTCACCCGCGACGAGGCGCTCGAGCTCGCCCGCTCTGTCGGGTAGCGGAACCGCCGGCGCCCGGCCGGTGTATCCGCTTCGCCAACCCCAAATGGAGGTCCGCATGAAGAGGCTCTTCGTCCTCGCCGCAACGGTGGTCGCGTCGCTC
>JANPKC010000179.1:0-17877 GCA_031425855.1 Actinomycetes bacterium
AACAAGGCCGTCGGCAACCTCAAGGGCTACATCGAGTCCTTCTCGAACTTCCTCGCCACCGCCACCGGCCTCCCGCCGGCAGCAGTCCGCGAATCGATCACCGCCCACGTCAACCAGCTCAAGGGACAGATCGACGCGTACGCCGCGGGCGATTACGCCAAGGCGTACGGAATGTTCCGCGAGGCCTACGCGCACATGTACATGACCGGCGACACGCTCGCGGCAGCGATCGTGAAGCAGAGCCCGGACAAGTTCAGCTCGTAGGGATCCCATCGTCGCGACCCGGAGCGCCTGCGGTCGCTCCGGGTCGCATCAGCCCATGACACGCGTCCTGCTCATCGCCTGCCTCGCCGCCAGCGCCGGCGTCCACCTCGCGCTGGCGGCGTCGCACGGGCCGTCCTTCCACGTCGCTGCCGCGCTGCTCGCGCTGGCGGCCGGAGCGATCATCGTGCTCCCGCGGCGTCTGCCCGCTCTGGGCGCGGCGATCCTCCAGGCTGGTCTGCTCGTGGCGTACGTCGTCTTCCGCGGGAGCGAGGCGGTCGACGGCGTCACCGCCGCGACGAAGGCGGTCGAAGCGGTCGGCCTCGTCCTCTCGCTGCGGCTCGCCTCGACGACCGCGCCACAGCGCGTCGAGCGGGTAGCCACGTTCGTCCTCGCCGTCTCGATCGCGGCCATTGCGGCCGTCGCAACGCCGGCCGCGGACCACGGCCATCCGCCTGGCGCGACGCCGCACGGGCACTGAGCGGCGACGAGTAGAGGACGGTGGAGCCGATGCTATTCGTACGGCTCTGAGTGCTCCGCGCGCTCGGCTGCGCGGGCTGTGCTCATGGTGCGCACGCCTCCGCCGCAGCCGGTAGTACGACGCGCTCGGCATCTACGCCGCGTCACGAGCCCGTTGCGAAGCCGTGACGGATGCGTTCCGATCCCGCCCGTAGAGTGGGCGCATGAGCTTGCTCATGCCTCCGGGGCGTCGGTCGCGCTGCGTAGGCCGGTGGGACACTACGGAAGTACGGCCCACCAGCCGGAGCGGCGCGAGCGGCGACAGCTCTTCGCGGAGCCCGGCTTCGCCGGGCGGGAACGACGGGCGGCCGGTGGCATGAGCGAGCTCAAGCCCGCACTGACGCGCCTGTTCGGATTTGCCGACTTCCGCCCCGGCCAGGAGCAAGTGGTTCGCGCGGCCGTCGAGGGCCGCGACACGCTCGCGCTGATGCCGACAGGCTCCGGCAAGTCGCTGACCTACCAGCTCGCGGCGATGCTGCGGCCGACGCCGACGCTCGTCCTCTCGCCCCTGATCGCGCTGATGAAGGACCAGGTCGACAAGCTGCCGCCGGAGGTCGCGGCCCAGGCGACGCTGATCAACTCCTCGCTCGACCCGGACGAGGCGGCGGCACGGCTCCGCGCAGCGGCCGAGGGCCGCTACCGGCTCCTGTACGTCGCCCCGGAGCGGTTGCGCCAGCGGCACTTCCTCGACGCGATCGCGGGGATCGACATCGGTCTCGTCGTGATCGACGAGGTGCACTGCGTCAGCATGTGGGGGCACGACTTCCGGCCCGACTACCTCTTCATCCGGCGCGCGCTCGACGCGCTCGGACGACCGGCGATCCTGGGCATGACCGCCACCGCGACGCCCGCGACCGAGCGGGAGATCGCCACGGCGCTCGGCCGCGAGCCCGAGGTCGTGCGCACGAGCGTCGTCCGGCCGAACCTGCGCTACGACGTCGAGATCGTCGACGGCGAGGAGGACCGGCTGCGCACGCTCGTGCGGCGGCTGCACGACCTCCGCGGCGCCTCGGCGATCGTCTACGCCCGCTCGCGCCGGAGCTGCGAGAGCCTCGCGCGCACGCTCCGCGTCCACGATCTCGCCGCAGTCCACTATCACGCCGGCCTGGAGCCGCAGGAGCGTTCCGCCGCCCAGGAGGCGTTCATCGAGGGGCGGATCCAGACCGTTGTCGCGACGACCGCATTCGGGATGGGGATCGACAAGCCCGACATCCGGCTCGTCGCGCTCTACAACTACCCCGAGTCGCTCGAGAGCTACGTGCAGATGGTCGGACGCGCCGGCCGCGACGGCCGCGCGTCGGACACGCTCCTGCTCGCCAGCCGTTCGGACGCGAGCCAGCTGCGGCGCTTCGCACGGTCGGACATCCCGACCGTCGCCGACCTCCGCGCGGTCTACGGGCGGCTGCGGGGCCGCAGGGAAGTCTCGCCGGAGGAGCTCGGCAACGAGCCTGACCCACGCGTGCTGGTGGGCATGCTGGAGCAGGTCGGGCTCGTCGAGCGCGGCTTCGACGCCGGTCGCGCGATGCAGATCGAGGTGCCGGAGCCACCCGCCGACGCCGCGCAGCGGATCGACGATCTCCTCGCCCGCTACGAGCAGGAGGCGCTGACGCGGGCCGACCGGCTCGTCCGCTTCGCCGAGTCGCGCGTGTGCCGGCACCGGCAAGTCGCAGAGCATTTCGGCGAGACGCTCGCGGAGGACTGCGGGATGTGCGACGTCTGCTCGCCGCTCGCGGCTCCCGCCGACGCACCCGCCGCCACCGCCCCGCTACCGGCGGACGTCGCCGGCGCGATCCACGACGCCGTGCTCGGGCTCCGCTGGCCGCTCGGACGGACCGGGCTGGCCGCGATGCTGCGTGGCTCGATGAGCGCCCCGCGCTCGGCGCAGCGCTCGCCGCACTTCGGAGCGCTCGCCGCGGCGAGTCAGGCGGACGTGAAGCGCTGGATCCAGCTGCTCGAGGTGGCCGGCGCGCTCGAGCCGTTCGAGAGCGACGACGGCTTCCGGCTCCTACGGGCGATCCCCGGTGTCGAGCTGCCGCGGATCGGCACGGCTGCTGCTGCCGCCGGCCCGGCCGACGAGGGCCTCTTCGAGCGGCTGCGCGCATGGCGGCTCGAGCGGGCGCGCGAGGACGAGGTGCCGGCGTACGTCGTCCTCCACGACGCCACGCTGCGCGAGCTCGCGACGGCGAAGCCGGCCAACGAGAGCGACCTCGCGGCCGTGAAGGGCTTCGGGCCGACCAAGCTCGAGCGCTACGGCGATGACGTCCTCGCCGTGATCGCCGCCGCCTGACCCCGCTTTCCCGGAGCTAGACTCAATCTCTTGCGGTTGTTCAGCAAGCAAAAGAGCGCGCGTCCGCGTCGCCGGATCCGCAAGCTTCGCCTCCTTGCGCTCCTCACCGTCCTCGGCATCGCCGGGTCGGTCTCGTTCAGCTTCGGGCTGATCCGCGCGGTCGCTGCCGAGATCGACGCGGGCAAGCTCGACCCGCAGCGGCAGCTCGGCAAGCAGGTCAACGGCTACATCTACGACAAGGACGGAAAGCGCGTCCTCGCCGTTCTGCGCGGCTCGGAAGCGCGGACGCTGATCCGCTACGACCAGATCGCCGACCCGATGCGCCACGCGATCGTGGCGATCGAGGACCGCCGCTTCTGGGAGCACGACGGGATCGACCTGCGCGGCATCGGCCGCGCGCTGCTCGCCGACATCCGCAGCAAGGGCGTCGTCGAGGGCGGCTCCACGATCACGCAGCAGTTCGTCAAGAACGCGCTCGACCGCGACCAGAAGACGATCGCGCGCAAGGTGCGCGAGGCCGCGTACGCCTGGCAGCTCGAACGCGACCCCGGCGGCTGGTCGAAGCAGAAGATCCTGCAGGAGTACCTGAACACGATCTACTTCGGCAACGGCGCGTACGGCGTGCAGCAGGCCTCGCTCGTCTACTTCCAGCACGGCGCCAAGGACCTCACGCTCGCGGAGTCGGCGCTGCTCGCCGGGATCCCCGCCGACCCCACCCGCTACGACCCGGTCACCAATCCCACCGCGGCGCGCGAGCGGCGCCGGATCGTGCTCCGGGCCATGCTCGAGGAGTCGAAGATCACGCCGGCGCAGTACGAGGAGGCGGACGCAACCGACCTGCCCGATCCGGACGACGTGCGCCTCCCGGGCACCGAGGGCCCGGCACAGCACTTCGTCAACTACGTCAAGCAGCAGCTGATCGACGAGTACGGCCAGACGAAGGTGTTCGGCGGCGGCCTCAAGGTGCGCTCGACGATCGACCTCGACCTCCAGCAGACGGCCCGCGACGCGATCTCGAAGTGGCTCACGAAACCCGACGGGCCCTCGGCCGCACTCGTCGCGATCGACCCGCGCGACGGCGCCGTCCGCGCGATGGTCGGCGGCAACAACTACCGCAAGAGCCAGTTCAACCTCGCCGTCCAGGGCGTCCGCCAGCCCGGCTCGTCGTTCAAGCCGTTCGTGCTCGCGACCGCGCTCCGCCAGGGGATCTCGCCGGCGACGCGCTTCCAGTCGGAGCCGCAGTCGATCAACCTCGGCGACCGGGACTGGGTCGTCGGCAACTACGACGACGTCTACTACGGGAACATCGACCTCGAGACGGCGACGATCGAGTCGGACAACGCGGTCTACGCGCAGCTGACGCAACTGGTCGGCTCGAAGAAGGTCGCCGAGACGGCGAAGCGCCTCGGGATCCGAAGCAAGCTCGACGGCTACTACGCGATCGGCCTCGGCGCCGAGGCGGTGACGCCGCTCGAGCTCGCGCGCGCCTTCGCGACCCTCGCCCACGGCGGCCGCCGCGCCGACGGGGCGATCTTCGGCAACCGGCCGCGGGTGATCGAGGAGGTGACCCGGAACGGGCGCAAGCGCCACAACACCCCGAGGGCGTTCAACGCGCTCACCTCGACGCAGGCAGGGATCGTCAACCAGATCCTCCAGAAGGCGGTGCGCTTTGGCACCGGCAAGCGCGCCTACATCCCGAACCGGCCGATGGCCGGCAAGACCGGAACGACGGAAAACTACGGCGACGCCTGGTTCGTCGGCTACACGCCTCAGCTGGCGGTCGCAGTCTGGGTCGGCTACCCGACGACGCTGAAGCCGATGCTGACGGAGTTCAACGGCGAGCCGGTGACGGGCGGCAGCTTCCCCTCGCTGATCTGGAAGTCGTTCATGGAGAAGGCGCTGAAGGGCGTCGAGCCCGAGGGCTTCCCGTACCCGAGCTCCCCGTACGTGGCGCCGAAGCTGGTCGTCCGCCGCGGCGACCGGCTGCTGCTCGACAACGGCCTCTGCCGGGAGCGGCGGGAGGTCGTCTACTTCGCCGGGGCGGGGCCGAGCAAGACCGCGAACTGCCTCGAGAACGAGGTGGAGGTGCCGGACGTGCGGAAGCTGACGCTCGCCGAGGCGCAGGCGCGCGTCGAAGCGCAGCCGCTCACCGCCGAGCTCGTCTACAAGCCGGCCGAGCCCTTGCAGCAGCCCGGGATCGTCGTCGACCAGGACCCGCGGCGCGGCTTTCGCTCCTCGTATGACCGGATCATCCTGATCGTCTCGAAGGCGACCCAGGGCGTGATCCCGAACCTCGTCGGCCGCGACATCGACGACGCGCGGCTACGGCTGAAGCGGCTGAAGCTGGAGCCGAAGATCACGTGGGTCGCCGGCGGCTCCGGCAAGGTGGTCGAGCAGAGGACGCGCGCCGGGCTCGCCGCGGCGCCGGGCGTCAAGGTCGAGCTGGTGGTCTCCCGCTCGCGGTCGACCTCAGCGGCCGGCTGAGCCAGCGCGAGCCCGCCTCGGCGTACCGCCAGGGGAGCTCGGTGGCGACGCTGATCCCGATGCGCGTCCCGCTCTCGACCTTCGGTCGGGTCTCGGGCGCGCGCAGCACGAACGGCGGCGCGTCGAGCGGGAGGCCGTCGTGCTCGCGCGTGACGCCGAGCGCCTGGCAGAGCCGGCCCGGACCGGCCGCGAGCAGGCGCGGCGCGTCGATCCCGCGCCGGTGGCTCATCGCGTCGAGGCCGTGGGTCGGCTCGAGCGCACGGATCAGCACGGCGGCTGCGCTGCCCTCGTCCTCGCAGACGAGGTTCAGGCACCAGTGGATGCCGTAGGAGCGGTAGACGTACGCGTGCCCGGGCGGCCCGAACATCGACGCGTTGCGCGGTGTCCGGCCCCGGAACCCGTGCGCGGCGGGATCCTCGGCGTCGTACGCCTCGACCTCGACGATCCGGCCGCCGACGCCGTCGACGAGCAGCGTCACGCCGATCAGCTCGGGCGCGACCTCGTGGACGCTGCGGGCGAAGAAGCCGGGCGGGAGCGTCAGAACAGCTGTGAGGGCTCGGCGGGCCGGGCGGACGACTCGAGCAGCTTGCGGGCGCGGCGGCCGAGGTCGGCGAGGTCGACGCGTCCGCTGGCGGCGTCGTCGGCCAGCCGCTCGGCGAGCGAGAGCGCCTCGTCGAGGAGCGGCGAGCCCCCCGCGACGTCCTGGCCCATGTCGTGCAGGATCGTCCGCTCGGTCCGCGAGGCGACGATCGGGTCGGTGACGCCCTCGACCCAGACGAGCGTGCGCTGGCCGCCGCCGCGGTTGTCGCCCGTGATCGGCTGAAGGGCGTAGATCCGGTCGGCTCGCGCGTACTTGCCGAAACCGAGGAAGACCATGCGCCCGCTGCCGTCCATCCTGGGGCACAGTATCCACGTGGAATCGGTCGCCGACTACCCTCGCCCGCCTCGGCTCGAGCCCGTCTCGAAACGGATCCAGGTGGTGCTGGGCGGCGTCACCGTGGCGGACTCGACGCGCGCCCACCGCGTGCTCGAGACCACCCACCCGCCGACGTACTACGTGCCGCGCGAGGACGTCCTCGACGGGGCGCTCGTGCCCTCTGACGGGCGGACGACGTTCTGCGAGTGGAAGGGAACGGCGGCGTACTTCGACGTCGTCGGCGGCCATGTCCGCGCCGAGCGCGCAGCCTGGACGTACCCGCAGCCGACGGCCGGCTTCGAGCCGATCCGCGACGCGGTCGCGTTCTACTGCCGGCCGATGGACGAGTGCCACGTCGACGGCGAGCGAGCCGAGCCGGAGTCCAACCCGTACTACGGCGGCTGGATCACCGCCGACATCCGCGTCTGAGGGTCAGGCGAGCGCGGCCGCGAGCGTCTCGACGACCCGTTCCTGGTCGTCCGCTTCGATCGCGGTGAAGAACGGGAGCGCGAGCGTCCGCTGCGAGAGATCCTCCGAGACCGGGCAGAGCCCTTCGCCGAAGCCGTAGCGCTCGCGCATGTACGCCTGCAGGTGGATCGACGGGAGGTAGCGCGAGCTCGCGATCCCCTGCCGCTCGAGCTCGCCGATCACGCGCTCCCGGTCGGTGCCGCGGGCGAGCGTGACGACGTAGACGAACCAGGAGCGGACGTGCTCGGCGTCGTCGGCGAGCGGCGCCTCGAGACCGTCGACCCCGGCGAGCAGCTCGCCGTAACGCGCTGCCGCCGCCCGGCGCAGCGAGAGGATCGTGTCCAGCTTCTCGACCTGGCCGATCCCGAGCGCCGCGCGGATGTCGTCGATCCGGTAGTTGAAGCCGAGCCGGGCGTGGTCGAGCCAGCCGCCGCCGTCGGCGCGACCCTGGTTGCGGAGGCTGACGAGTGAGCGCCAGGTCTGCTCGTCGTGCGTCGTGACGATCCCGCCCTCGCCGGTCGTCATCTGCTTGTTGGGATAGAAGGCGAAGACGGCATCGACCCCGTGCGAGCCGACGGTCGCGCCCTTGTACTCGGCACCGAGCGCCTCGCAGGCGTCCTGGATCAGCACGAGCCCGTGCTTCTCCGCCAGCTTGCGCAGCGGGTCGAGCTCGCACGGGTAGCCGAAGATGTCGACCGCGACGATCCCCTTCGTGCGCGGCGTGATCGCGGCCTCGACCGCGGCCGGGTCGAGGTTCATCGTCCGCTCGTCGACGTCGGCGAAGACCGGTGTCGCGCCCTCGTAGATGAAGCAGTTCGCGGACGCGACGAACGAGTACGGCGACGTGATCACCTCGTCGCCCTCCCCCAGGCCGCCGATCACGGCGAGCAGGTGCAGCCCGCTCGTGCCCGACGAGACGGCGGCCGCGTACGGCGCGCCGACCTTCTCGGCGAAGAGCCGCTCGAAGCGCTCGATCGCGGGACCGAGCGAGAGCCGGCCCGAGCGGAGCACCTCGAGCACGAGCTCCTCGTCGCGCTCGTCGAGGTACGGCGACGAGAGCGGGATCTTCCGCGTGTCGAGGCTCACGCTGCGGCTGCCATCAGGCTTCGGCTGCCGTCGCGTTCTCGACTGCGACCCGGTCGAGCCAGTGGCCCCAGCGATCGCTCTTGCCGCGCACGGTGTCGAGATACGCCTTCTGGAGCTCGAGCGTGATCGGGCCGACGCCCACCTCGTGGTCGTCGACCGAGCGTACGGGCGTGACCTCGGCGGCCGTCCCGGTCATGAAGATCTCGTCGGCGAGATAGAGGTCGGAACGGATCACGTTCCCCTCCTCGACCACGTAGCCGAGGTCCTGGGCGATCTGGATCACGCTGTCGCGCGTGATCCCGGGCAGGATCGAGGTCGAGAGCGGCGGCGTCCAGATCTTCCCGTCCTTGACGATGAAGACGTTCTCGCCCGAGCCGTCCGCGACGAAGCCCTCGGCGGTGAGCAGGATCGCCTCGTCGTAGCCGGCGCGCTGCGCCTCGTGGACGGCGAGCATCGAGTTCAGGTAGATCCCGGTCGCCTTGGCGACGTGCGGGATCGTGTTCGCGCCGACCCGGTTCCAGGAGGAGATCTTGGCGCGGATGCCGGTGGCGGCGTTCTCGTCGCCGAGATAGTTCGCCCACGGCCAGCTCATGATCACGACCTCGACCGGGTTCCCCTTCGTGTGGACGCCGAGCTCGCCGTAGCCGTAGAAGGCGAACGGCCGGACGTAGCACTCGGCCAGCCCGTTGCGCCCGATCAGCTCGTGCATCGCCGTCCGGATCTCGTCGACCGAGAACGGCAGCTCCATGTGGAGCAGCTTGGCCGAGTTGTCGAGCCGGTCGAGGTGCTCGCGCAGCCGGAAGACCGCGGGGCCGTCGGGGGTCTCGTAGCAGCGGATGCCCTCGAAGACCCCGGTGCCGTAGTGGAGGCCGTGCACGCCTACGTGCACCTTCGCGTCGTGCCAGTCGATGAACTCGCCGTTCATCCAGATCGTCTCTGTCTCGCGCATGGTCAGTGCGTCTCCTCTCGGGGGGAATGGTAAGCCGGTTCCTGGACGGCGTCCACGGGCTGCGCGCGCGCGAGCCGGACGAGGACGCTGGGGTGCAATGCAGCCAGATGCATCTCCGAGCCGGCGCCGACCCAGACGAGGTCATGGGCGAGCAGGCTCTGGTCGATCAGGACGCGATCGACGTTCGGGAGCGGGAACGGCGCGACGGCGCCCGGCGCGAAACCGGTCGCCTCCTCGACCTCCGCGGGGCGCGCGATCCTCGCCGTCGCTGCGCCGAGCGCGCGCGCGATCTTGTCGAGGTCGGCGCGCCTGTCGCCCGGGACGAGCGCGACGACGTGCTTGTCGTCGCAGACGAGGACGAGCGCCTTGACGATCTGCTCGAGCGTGCACCCTGCTGCCTTTGCAGCGTCCTCGGCGGTCGCCGTCCCGGACTCGAGCTCCTCGAGCCGAGCTTCGGCGCCTGCCTCCCGGAGATAGGCGGCGACCCGTTCGACGGGCTCAGGCCAGGTCGCGCGCACGGGCGAAGGGTACCCATCGGAGCGCACCCCAATCCGCGGCTCCGACGTTGTCTCATCGGTACACGCGTCCGGGAGACGAGGGGACCACGACATGGAGAGCCACGAGATCGAGAGGATCGCGCGGACCGAGGCGCTCTTCCGCGAGGTGAACGAGCGGATCGCAGAGACGGCCGAGCGCTTCGACGCGACCGAGACGAACTTCGTCTGCGAGTGCGCGGACCCCAAGTGCACCCACCGGATCGAGGCGACGCTCGAGCAGTACGAGCGCGTCCGCGAGGACGGCGACACCTTCCTGCTCGTCCCGGGCCACGAGGACGAGCGCGTCGAGGCGGTGGTGAGGCGGTCGAACGACCACGCCGTCGTCGAGAAGCAGCACCCGCTGGTGCGCCGGCTGGTGCTCGAGCTCGACCCGCGCGCCGCCTGAGCCGCCGTCAGAGCCTGGTGACGCGCCGCCGGTAGTCCTCGTATCCGGGGAAGCGCTCGGCGAGGTACGCCTCCTCGACGGTGGCCTTCCGCCACCAGAGCAAGCCGAGCGCGAGCGCGCCGAGCGTCGCCGGGAGGCTCGACGACAGCCCGACGCCGAGGAAGAACAGCAGCCCCGCCGCGTAGATCGGGTGGCGCACGAAGCGGTACGGCCCCTTCTCGATCAGCTCGCCCGTCTCGCGGGGCCGCGGGTAGGGCGTCAGCGACGCGCCGAGGGAGCGGGCCGACCAGACGAACCCGGCCGCCCCGACGGCGGCGAGCGGGATCCCGACGTAGCTGAGCTCACCCGGCCAGAACGGCGGCAGGAAGACGAGCACGACGATCACCACCATCAGGATCGTCTGGGCGAGCACCCAGCCGCCGCCCCTGTCAGACGGTGATGAAGCGCGCATCGTCGAAGCCCTCCCCCCGGATCCGCTGCACGAGCTCGGGCGGCGGCTCGGTGTCGATCGCGAGCGCCATCAGCGCCTTGCCGCCCTCCTTCGTCCGCGAGACGGCCATGTTCGCGATGTTGACGCCCGCCTCGCCGAACATCGTCCCGACCCGGCCGATCACGCCCGGGATGTCGTCGTAGCGGAAGAAGACCATGCGCGGCGAGAGCTGCAGGTCGATCGCGAAGCCGAGCGCGCCCGCGAGGAAGTGCCTGTGCTCGGGGCCGATGATCGTGCCGGAGACCTGGACGTCGTCCACGGCGACCGTGACGAGGCTCGTGTAGTCACGGGTGCTGGCCGACCGCTCCTCGGTCACCTCGATCCCGCGCTCGGCCGCGATCACGGGCGCGTTGACGTAGTTGACGGCCTGCTCGACGCGGCCCTGGAAAGCGCCGTTGAGGGCGGCGACGGTGAGGAGGCGGGTGTCGTGGTCGGCGATGGCGCCGTTGAACGAGAGCGCGATCCGGCGCGGGTGACCGCCCGCGAGCTCGACCGCGAGCCGGCCGAGCTTGGCCGCGAGCGGGATGTAGGGACCGAGCAGCTCGAGGTCCTCCGCACCGACGATCGGGATGTTGAGCGCGTTCGAGACGAGGCCGCCTTCCAGCGCCGCGACGACCTGCTCGGCGACGATCACGCCCGCCCGGTCCTGCGCCTCCTCGGTCGACGCGGCGAGGTGCGGTGTCACGACGACGTTGTCCAGCTCGAGCAGCTCGCCCGTGTACGGCTCCGCCGAGAAGACGTCGAGGGCGGCGCCCGCGACCTTGCCGTCGCGCACGGCCTGCGCGAGCGCGCTCTCGTCGACGAGCTCCCCACGGGCGGCGTTGACGATCCGGACGCCGTCGCGCATGCGGGAGATCGCGCCGGCGTCGACGAATCCGCGAGTCTCGTCCGTCAGCGGCAGGTGCAGCGTCAGGAACTCGGCCGCGGCGAAGACCTCCTCCGGGGTCGCCGCATGCTCGGCCCCGAGCTCGCGGAAGCGCTCCGGCGCGACGAACGGGTCGTAGCCGACCACGCGCATGCCGAGGCCGAGCGCGCGGCGGGCGACCTGCCGCCCGATCCGGCCGAAGCCGAGCACGCCGAGCGTCTTGTCGGCGAGCTCGATGCCGCCCCAGCGCGAGCGCTCCCAGCGTCCATCCTTCAGCGCCGCGTGCGCCTGCGGGATGTTGCGGGCGAGCGCGACGAGCAGGCCGATCGTGTGCTCGGCGGCCGAGACGACGGTCGAGTCGGGCGCGTTCGCGACGACGATCCCGCGGCGCGTGGCCGCGTCGACGTCGACATTGTCGACCCCGACCCCGGCGCGGCCGATCACCTTCAGCCGCTCCGCGCGGTCGATCACCTCCGCGGTCAGCTTCGTCGCCGAGCGGATCACGATCGCGTCGTAGCCGCCGATGATCTCCTCGAGCGGCGAGTCGCGGTCCTCGTCGACGTCGAAGCGCGAGCGCAGCAGCTGGACGCCCGCGGGGGCGATCGCCTCCCGCACGAGAACCTTCAGACCGGCGTCCCTTCCGCGTACACCTCGAGCGCGCGGGACGCGGCGACACCGCGCTCGATCGGCGCGCCCAGCTCGTGCAGGACGAGCTCGACGGCGTTCAGGGCGGTGGCGATGTCGAACTCGTCGTACCAGCCGATGTGGCCGATCCGGAAGATCGCGTCCTTCAGCTCGCCCTGGCCGCCGGCGATCGTGACGCCGTGGTGCTCGCGCAGCGCCAGCGTCAGCTCGCTGGAGTCGATCCCGTCCGGCATGCGCGCGGCCGTGACGACGGCGGAGCGGTCCTCGTCGGGCGAGAAGAGCTCGAGCCCCATCGCCTTGACGCCCGCCCTGCAGGCGCGGCCGAGGCGGACGTGGCGCTCGAAGCCGCTCTCGAGCCCGTCCTCGAGCAGGAGCCCGAGCGCGACGTCGAGGGCGACGATCAGCGAGACCGCGGGAGTGAAGGCGCTGTCGAGCTTCTCCTGCGCCTTCCGCGTCCGCACCCAGTCGAAGTAGAAGCTCGGCAGCGTCGCTCGCTCGACCTGCTCCCAGGCGGCGGCGGAGACGGCTGCGGTCGCGAGGCCGGGCGGGGTCATCAGCGCCTTCTGCGAGCCGGAGACGACCACGTCGAGGCCCCACTCGTCCATCTCCAGCGGCACGGCGCCGAGACTGGAGACGGCATCGACGACGACGAGCGCGCCCGCGTCCCTGGCGACGGCGGCCAGCGCCTGGATGTCCGCGACGACGCCGGTGGACGTCTCCGAGTGGACGAGGAAGACGAGCGAGACGGGCTCGATCGAGGCGAGCTTGGCGCGCAGGTCCTCGGCGGTCGGCGTCTCACCCCAGGCGTAGCGGAGCTCCTCCACGTCGCAGCCGTAGGTTCGGGCCATGGTCGCCCAGCGCTCTCCGAACGAGCCCGCGGACACGGCCAGCACCCGCTCGCCGGCCGAGCAGAGATTGACGACCGCCGACTCGAACGCGCCGGTTCCGGAGCAGGTGAACAGGAGCACGTCGCTCTCCGTCCGGTGCACCTCCTTCAGCCGGCCGAGCACGCGTGCGTAGACCTCGCGGAAGTCTGGCGCGCGGTGATGCAGCACCGGCTCGGCGAGCGCGGCGAGCACCTGCGGCGGCACCGGAGTCGGCCCGGGCGTGAACAGGTACCGCTTCTGCGCCATCGCCCGCACACTAGCGCGGCCGAAGGACGCGACTACGCTCCCGAACGTGGAAGCGATCCTCGCCTTCGGTGCCGCCCTGCTCTCCTTCCGGCTCGCCGGGTTGCTGGCGGCGCGCTGGCGCGCGGCGCGAGAGCCGCACCTGCTCGCCTGGAGCGCGGGACTCGCCGCGTACGCGCTCGGCGCGGCGGCGATTGCGGCGGGGGCGGCCGCCGGGTGGAACGAGGGCAGCTTCCGGGCGTACTACCTCTTCGGCGGGTTGCTCACGGCGGCGCTGCTCGGCGCCGGCTCGCTGCTGCTGGCGGGCGTGCGGGTCGCCGGCCCGGTCGCGCTCGTCTACTCCGGCCTCGCGATCGGCGTCGCCCTCGCCGCGCCGCTCGAGCTTCCGGTCGCGGGCAGCTCGATCCCGGAGGCCCAGGAGCATCTCGCGCTGTTCCCCGCACGCGTCCTCGCGATCGCAGGCAACGTCGCCGGCTCGCTGGCGCTGATCGGCGTCGCGATCCGCGGCTTTCGCCGCCGCCCGCTCGGCAACGCGCTCCTTCTCGCCGGCTTCGCGGTCGCCGCCGCCGGGAGCGCGCTCGCGGGGCTCGGCGCGGCGGAGACGTCCGCGTTCATAGCCGCAGGTGCAGGACTTTTGTATGCGGGCACGGTCGCCCGGCGCTGACCGAACTTACCTTTTGCAAACAGTCCGGTTGCTAGCCTGACCTGGCAACACACCCGCCGCCCGGGCACCTGCGGCTTCTCCGTGCCCGGCGCGCGCCAGTCGTGTCAACGATCCTGGAGGTCATGTGAAGAACCCGTTCGTGCGCCTGCTCGTGCTCGCCGGCGCCCTTTCGATCGGCCTGGGAGCTGCCGCCCAGACCGAGCCGCAGGCTGCGACGTCGTCGGCGGCGCGCCTTGCCCAGCTGGACGCGATCGCCGACTACCGCACCGAGACGTGGCGCTGGCAGACGCTGATGAGCAAGCCGAGGACGCCGACGCTCTTCACCGAGCGCCGGAGCAGGGACCGCGCCTATCTGAGCTGGGTGCGTGATCTCTGGCAGCGTCGGGCCGCCCGGGCCAAGCGGCTGGCGCAGAACCCGCCGCACCGGCGCCAGTGGCTCTGCATCCACCGCTACGAGCGCCACCCCGCGCAGGGCTGGGCGACCCGGACCGGCAACGGCTACTACGGCGGGCTGCAGATGGACATCTCGTTCCAGCGCACGTACGGCGGCGAGTTGCTGCGGCGCAAGGGGACGGCGAACCGCTGGACGGCGGCGGAGCAGATGTGGGTCGCCGAGCGCGCCTACCGCAGCGGCCGCGGCTTCTACCCCTGGCCGAACACGGCCCGCTACTGCGGCCTGATCTAGCTCCCCTCGTGATCGCGGGAGCGGCGACTGCGCCGCTCCCGCAGGTAGACCGCGAGGAAGACGCCTGCGATCGTCACCACGAGCAGTCCCTCGACGATCGCGCCGCCGACACCGCCGTGGGCGATCAACCGCGCGACAGAAGCCACAGCCCGCCCACCGTGTAGAGCACCATCAGCGCCAGCATCGCGTACTGCGAGCGGAGCGCGTCGCGCTCGGGGAGGATCGAGACTGCTCGATCGTGGGCGACCGCGAGCCCGGCGACATGCCCTGCGACGAGCGCGCCGACCTGGACGTACCAGACGGTGTTCGGCGAGAACGGAGCGATGTTCGGCGAGTAGTCGAACGTCCCGAAGACGTCCCAGCCGAAGCCGAAGGGGTCCGACGCGAGCGGCCACGCGTACTGGCCCTGGATCACGAGCAGCGTGAAGTAGTGCGCGACCGCATACACGAGCGCGATCGGCACCAGGCTCTGGAGAAACTCGGCACCGAGCTTTCGCTCCGACTGGACCATCCGCTCGGCGACCCTCGTCGCCGCGAGATAGGCGAGGGCGACCGCGAGCACGCAGCCGAGAACGCCGGCGAGCGCGAGCCCGCTCGAGAGCAACTCGGCGGTCCGGGGTGCGTCGATGATGTACGGCGCCTCGACGTCGGCCCGCAGGTTCTGCCAGAACGGAGCGCGGCTGAGGCCGTCGAAGCCGACCGAGCCGAGCATGACGGCGATGAACGCGAGCATCCCGGGCGTCTGCTCGGCGCCGGCAAGCCCCGAGAAGGGCGTCCGCAGCACGAGCCGGCCGTCGCGCTCGCCGAACGGGGCGATGCGCGCGAGCAGCCCGAAGTAGACCGTGAAGCCGTTGCCGTGCTCGTCCCACGTCTGCCGGCCGTACGCGGCCATCCCGAACCACATCGCGTAGCTGTAGACCGCGATCGCCAGGGCCAGCGCGCGCGGGCTCGCCGGCTCGGCGTACGCGAGCTCGAGCAGGGCGAAGCTGAGGAGCGCGACAGCCGCCGGCCAGACGCCGAGGCGCTCGGGGTACGCCAGCGGCGGCGTCCACTCCTGGCCGAGCTTCCGCCAGACCCACGCAACCGTGTTCGCGACGGCGAGCCACGGGTTGAGCACCGACCAGACGTTGCCCAGCAGGACCTGGACGGGCACGAGGCCGAGCCAGAAGATCACGTAGACGAACGTCGGCGAGAGGTTCTGGGCCGAGGACGGCTCGCCGATCAGCGCGGTCAGGAAGGTCAGAGCGAGCAGGCCGGCCGAGAGGGCGCCGACCACGAGCCGGAGCGCAGCCGAGCGGAGCAGCCCTTCGAGCGCCGCGGGGAGCGGGCGCCCCGCGCTGCGGCGCTCCAGCTGCGGCCGCTTCCAGAGCGCGCCGAGGGCGAGGAACGAGAGGACGAGGACGACGGCGCCGCCCCAGAAGAACAGCCAGTCCGGGACCGGCAGGTCCTTGACGCCCCCGATTCCGTGCGCGAGCAGGCTCAGGGGCGGACCTCGAGCTCGGCGATCTCGACGCCGCTCTGCTCGAGCTCGATCTCGAACCGGCCCGGTGCGTCGGCCGTGAAGCGAATCGTCGCGGGGGCGCCCGGCGCCACGTCCGCCGTCAGGTCGTAGCCGTGCACGTGCACGTCGTCGGTCACGTCGGCCGAGACGCGGACGACGACGATGCGTCCGCGGGCGACGGAGTCGCGGGCGATCCCGCCTTCCGGCCGGCCGCCGCTGACGACGTAGTCGATCCGGATCATGCCGGGGCCCGCGCTCGTGGTGGCGGGCGGCGGTGCCTCGGTCGTCGCAGGCGTGGTCGTCTCCGTGGTCGTCTGCGACGTCGTCGTCGAACCCGCCTCGTCGTCGTCGCTCGGGCGCAGCGCGACGAAGAGGCTGACCAGCAGGCCGAGCGCGGCGGCGATCAAGGCGATTCTCCGGAAGTCGGGATTCACGGCCGAGAGGCTACTGGAGCTTCTCGCGGACGAGCTCGCTGACGGCGCGCGCGTTCGCCTTGCCGCCGGTCTCCTTCATCACCTGGCCGACGAAGAAGCCGAGCAGGCCCTCCTTGCCACCCTTGTACGCGGCGACCTGGCCGGGGTTCTCCTCCAGGATCCGCGCCACGATCGGCTCCAGCTCTGCCGTGTCGGAGACCGCTTCCTGCGCGAGATACGGCGCGGCCGAGAAGCCTGCGTCCGCGACCCGGGCGAGCGCCTCGTCGAGCGCCGCGCGCGGGATCCGGTCGCGCGCCTCGACGAGCTTCGCCAGCTCGGCGGGATCGACCGCGCCGCCGTCGACGCCCGCCAGCCGGTTCGCGATCACGTTCGCCGCCGCGACCCGCTCTGCGCCGGCGGCGACCGTCGCCTGCCAGAGGCCGTCGAGGCCGCCCGTGACGAGCACGACGGCGCGATCGAGGTCGAGCTCCGACTCGATCCGGCGGATCCGGCGCGCAGGGCTCTCGGGCACCTCGGCCCGTAGCCGCTCCACCAGCTCCGCGGGCGGCTCGACCGGGACGAGGTCGGGCTCGGGGAAGTAGCGGTAGTCGTCGGCCTCCTCCTTCGAGCGCCTCGCGGTCAGCTTGCCGCTCCCCGCGTCGAAGTCGTAGGTCTCCTGGACGACCTCTTCCCCGCGCTCGTAGACCGCGATCTGGCGCGCCACCTCCGCGTCGATCCCCTGCGCGACGAAGCGGAACGAGTTCATGTTCTTCAGCTCGCAGCGGGTGCGGAGCCCGGACGAGCCCTCCGGCCGCACGGAGACGTTCGCGTCGACGCGGAGCGTGCCCTTCTCCATCTCCGCGTCGGAGATCCCGAGCTCGACGATCGTCTGGCGCAGCAGCTGCAGGAAACGGCGCGCGTCCTCGGAGGAGTGGATGTCCGGGCCGGTGACGATCTCGACGAGCGGGGTGCCGCCGCGGTTGAAGTCGACGAGTGAATAGTCGGCGCCGCCGATCCGGCCCGTCCGGCCGCCGACGTGGGTCGTCTTTGCCGCGTCCTCCTCGAGATGCGCGCGGACGATCCCGATCTCGTGGTCGCCGTCCGCCGTCGGTACTAGCACCTTGCCGTTTGTGCAATACGGTAGATCGTATTGCGAGATTTGATAGCCCTTCGGCAGGTCGGGGTAGAAGTAGTTCTTGCGCGCGAAGACGGCGTTCGACGCGATCTCGCAGTCGAGCGCCAGCCCGAGCTTGATCGTCCACTCGATCGCGCGGCGGTTCACGACCGGGAGGGCGCCGGGGAAGCCGAGGCAGACCGGGCACGTCTGGGTGTTCTCGCCGCCGCCGAAGCCGTTGGCGCAGCGGCAGAACATCTTCGTCCGCGTCTTCAGCTGGACGTGGATCTCGAGCCCGACGACCGGCTGCCAGCTACCCACGCAGCCGCTCCGGCACGGGGTCGAACCCGAGCGCGCGCTCGAGCGCGTGGCCGGCCCTGAAGAGCGTGTTCTCGGAGAGCTGCGGCCCGATCAGCTGCAGGCCGACCGGAAGTCCCTCCGAGAGGCCGCACGGGATG